>JANYAJ010000378.1 GCA_025361385.1 Nitrospira sp. | reverse complement strand
GCTCCCTCCACCATCCCATCACCACCACATCGGAACAGGCCCAACGTTATTTCGATCAGGGGCTCCGACTCGTCTATGCCTTCAATCACGAAGAAGCGATCAGATCGTTTGAAGCAGCCGCTGAACTCGATCCGCAGACGGCGATGGCCTATTGGGGCATCGCGCTGGCACTAGGGCCCAACATCAATGGTGCGATGGAGAAGAAGGACGAGCATCGGGCTATCGAAATGGTTCAGAAGGCGCAACGGCTGGCAGATCGCGCCACTCCCGGGGAGCGGGCCTATATCGAGGCGTTGGTCACACGGTATGTCGGCCGAAAAGGGATCAAGCGTAAGGGCCTCGATGAGGCCTATGCGAAGGCGATGCGATCGGTGGCGCTGCGGTTCCCCGAAGATGCCGATGCGGCGACGTTGTTCGCCGAAGCGTTGATGGATTTGCGGCCTTGGGACTTATGGAAGCAGGATGGGCGACCGCAGCCTGGCACCGAGGAGATCGTCTCGACACTTGAGTCCCTACTTGCACGAAGCCCCGAGCATCCGGGGGCCTGCCACTATTACGTGCATGCGGTCGAGGCCTCACTGCGCCCGGAACGGGCCTTGCCCTGTGCGGAGCGTCTGCCTGGTCTGATGCCCGGTGCCGGCCACCTCGTGCATATGCCGGCGCACATATACATGCGGGTTGGGAAATACCACGAAGCGGCGGAACGAAATCAGCAGGCAGCTCATATCGATCAACAGTATTTGGCCAACCGACGCCCCACCGGCGAATATGCCGATGGTTATTACACTCACAATCTTCATTTTCTCTGGGCCTCTTTGGCGATGGAAGGACGGAATGTCGATGCCATGAAAGCGGCTCGCGACTTGACGGCCACCATTACCGCGGAAGAAGCCGGGAAAGATCGCTGGAAGGAGCTCTATCTCCCGACGCCGATCTTTTCGATGATTCGGTTCGGCCGGTGGGAGGAGTTGCTTAGAGAACCGATGCCGCCCAAGGGATTACGTCTGATGGAAGGCATGTGGCGATTGGGGCGAGGACTCGCTCTTGCGGCGACTGGTCGGATTCCCGGAGCGGAGGGTGAACATGTCGTGCTGGCCGGCCTGACGAAGCAGTTCCGACGGAATCGTACAGCAGAAGACAAGACCGAGGGCGCCGTCCTTAACATTGCTGAGAGGATCCTGGCAGGGGAACTCGCTGTTCGGCGTCAACGTTACGATGAGGCAATCCGCCTGTTCGAGGACGCGATCAAGATAGAAGAGGCGCTCCCATACTCGGAGCCGCCGATATGGCCCCTGTCTGTGCGGCATTACCTTGGGACGGTGCTCTTGCTGGCTGGCCGTCCCTCCGACGCGGAAGGGGTCTATCGCGCAGACCTTCTTCGACATCCAGACAACGGGTGGGCGCTGATCGGATTGATCCAGAGCCTCAAGGCCCAACATAAAGGCGATCAGGCGGCTGAGACTGAAGACCGCTTCAAGAAGGCTTGGGCCCATGCCGACTTCATGCCGTCTGCTTCTCGAATGTGAAGTGTAAGCGAGACAAGCAAGAAGTGCGCGATCCGAATTAAGAAGTGCGGGGTTCGCAGTTCTTAAAACCTCGAACTCTGACGTCGAACCGTCATCCGTCCCGCTTGTCTCGCACGTGAGATGTAAGGATTCATACAGCTATTCGACTGACTCTGTGAGGAGAACCGTCTCATGAACAAACAAGCTGCGGTATCGTTTCTGACTGTCGTCATTCTTCTCATCGGAGCCTGGACCCTGCAGCAGACCGGACAGGCTGCAGCGGATGCGCCATTTGGCAAGGCCTACTTTGCCGGCGGCTGTTTCTGGTGCATGGAAGAAGCCTTCGAGAAGGTTGACGGCGTGCTGTCCGCGACATCTGGATATATGGGGGGGACCGTCGCCAATCCGAGTTATGAAGACGTGTCCGCTGGACGGACGGGGCATGCGGAATCGGTCGAGGTGATCTATGACCCGGCGAAGGTGAGCTATCAGAAGCTGCTGGATGCATTCTGGCGCAACGTCGATCCCCTCGCAGCGAACGCGCAGTTCTGTGACCATGGCTCACAATATCGTGCGGCCATTTTCTATCAGACTGAAGAGGAAAAACGTCTATCGGAGACCTCCAAGCAAGCTATTGAGCAATCGAAACGGTTCAAAGTGGCGATTGTCACGCAAATTGTGCCTGCCGCTCCATTTTATTCCGCCGAGGAATACCATCAGGACTTCTACAAGAAAAACCCCGTTCGCTACAAATTCTATAAATACAGTTGCGGTCGCGCCCAGCGGCTCGAGGAATTGTGGGGGAAACCATAACGTGAGTTGGGGCTCTGGGCCTCGCCTGGTGTGACTCGCATTGTTCTGGACGTTCGCCAGATCTGCGCGACAAGCTCTCCACCCTCAGTGTATATTTCTGGTCCCAGTAACCTGTCCATTATCTTTGCCCAGTGAGGTGCGGTTCGTGAAACGTCCGATTCGACGATCGACGAGAAAGCCAGTGATCGGTGTGATGGGTCCGGCCAAGGCCGGTACCAGAGCGCTAGCTGACGCGAAAAGTTTGGGTGAGCTGATCGCCCGTCAAGGATGGGTCGTATTGACCGGGGGGCGCGCAAGCGGTGTGATGGACGCGGCGAGCGAGGGCGCCAAGTCGGTGCCTGGTAGTTTGACGATCGGAATTCTTCCAGACGCCAAGGCGTCGGTGTCCCGATATGTGGATGTGGCCATCGTTACGGATCTAGGCCAGGCGCGCAACAACGTGAACGTGATGTCCAGCAACATCATCGTGGCCTGCGGACTCGGTGGGACTGGTACGGTTTCGGAAGTAGCATTGGCGCTGAAGGCCAAGAAGATGGTGATTCTGTTAGGTGCGGATAAGGCTGGCGTGAGTCTGTTCACGAGTCTCTCGCCTGATCTCGTCCATGCCGCTGCTTCGCCGGAAGAGGCGGTCAAGCTGATCGGCGAACTCCTCTAGCAGGGTGCTGAAACAGTCCGCCAGCTGGAAAACGCTGAACGATGAGTGATGAGCTATGAACAAAAAGCGATGTTCCTTCAGCGTTCAATGACTCACTTGCTGCGGCCTTGCTGGGCGGCCTGTTTGAGCACCCTGCAGGAGCTTTTGTTGTCGCACACGTGCGGACTCTCGAAGCTCTCGAATGCCAACATAGTCTTTCCATAGTCCGCTAGCGATCCCGCGTAATTGTTCCTGATTCTTCCTTTGAAAACTTCAGAGAACTCTTCGCCGTTGAAGAGCTGTGCCAGTTCGTGATTCGCACTAACAGTTCTCAAACGTCCACTCTGTCCACTTCACGGCATAGTTCTTACAGCGGCATATCTATTGTTTCCCCTGTGCGATCCATAGGTTAGTGAAGGGCAGCTGGGGCACGGATCTTGAGACATTCCAGGCCTGACGAAGGTTATTTTGTGCACAAGAATGTAATTCCACACTATGGCGATCAATCGAACCAGGAGCGGGCTGCTCTGTTCACACCTGCTACGTGCCTTCTGCGCGCTGGCGCTGTTGTGTCTGATGATCGTTGCGGTCCCCGCCCCGACGCGACCGGATTACGACAGTGCCCACCATCGATACTCAAAGCAGGAAATCAGCCGGGCCATCGCATGGTACGCCAAGAAGTATCGTCTTGATCCGGCTTTGCTGCGTGCGGTGATCAAAACCGAATCTGATTTTAATCAGCATGCCGTGTCTCGCAAAGGCGCAGTCGGCTTGATGCAGCTGACTCCGGATACCGCGACGACCCTGCGAGTGAGCGATCGCTACGATTCTTTGCAGAATATACGCGGAGGCGCCAAACAATTGCGGCATCTGTTGAATCTCTACCAGGGAGATCTTCCACTGGCCTTGGCGGCCTATAACGCCGGGGTCCATCGCGTGAAAGAACGCAAAATTCCCCGTATTCGAGAAACCCGCACCTACGTGAAGAAAGTGCTGCGATACTATGAGCAATTCCGGTCTCACCAGTCGCCTTTTCCCAAGAATGAAAATAAGTAAGGGCGGACGGGATAGGCCACTCGTTACATCAAATATTTACTTACGAGCGTTTCTACGCGACCGGCGATTCAGGACTCACGGATATGCTGTGCAATGATGAGGTCGTCACGAAGAGTGATGGTGTGGGGGTAGGCATCCTGATCACGGCGTGGAGAAAGGGGGGTCGCTACTGCAGATGAAGGATCTGGGCTAGCGGCTCTGTTAGAGCTTGGCTTTCATGATCAAGGCACGGACGCGCTCTCGTTGGGCCGATCGGATTTCTGTAAATTCGAGACCGAAGGCTGAGCCCTTTACCCACCGGACCAGGGCTTCGTCGATGCGCACAGGCCATTCCTGATCTTGCAGGAAGAGGGACAGGCGGAGCGTCGTGCCAACCTGTACTTCGGTCAGTGAGGTCGCCTGACAGCCCCCTGTGGAGAGATCGATGATCGTCGCTTCCCCTTCAAAGTCATCTTCTCCAAAAAAGAACAGACGGCAACTCAGATTAAGACGGCGGCCTCGGCGTTCCGCCATTGCGGCTTCGTGGTCGGAGATTGTAGCTCGTCCTGATCTGGGGTCCTGCGTGGCCACGGAACACGTCCTTTTTCTCAAGTAACGGGAACATGGTTGCTTCGACTATGAGATAATTTTACCGGATTGATTGTCGCCCTGCCTTCCTCAGGGGGAGTAACTCGGAAGGGGGGCCGCACCGTGAACGTAGTATATCCAATTAGTGTCACAAGTACCCGATACATTCGACTTTCTGTCGTACCCCCATCGCTATGTATATGCTGCGAAGAAAATGCACTTGACCTGCCTGGAACCCCTCTGCGACAAGTGAGATTCTTTGACTTAGGAGAAAGGCTATGATGAGACGGCACATCAACCAACGAATGGCCATATTAGCCCATTCGGAAATTCGAGCGATGACCCAAGCCTGCGTGCAGGCGAACGGCCTGAATATGGCGCAGGGGGTCTGCGACACGCCGGCGCCACCGGTGGTGATTCGAGCGGCAGCGCAGGCCATGGAACGCGGGAAGAATGTGTACTCGCGATTCGACGGATTGCCCGAATTGCGACAGGCGATCGCCAAGAAGTTGGCGCAGTACAACGGCATCGTGGCCGATCCGGAAACGGACATTACGGTCAGCGCGGGAGCCACAGGGGCCTTTCATTCTGCCTGCTTGGCGTTGCTCAATCCCGGCGACGAAGTCATCCTGTTCGAGCCCTACTATCAGTATCACATCAGCGCGCTGCTGGCGGTTGAGGCCGTTCCCGTGATGGTGAAGATGCAGGCGCCCGACTGGACGTTTTCCGTGGCCGAGGTCGAGCGCGCGATCACCCCTCGGACCAAGGCGATCATCGTGAACTCGCCGGGCAATCCTTCAGGCAAAGTGTTCAGCCGGCAAGAAATGGAAAGTATTGCCGCGATTGTTCAACGGCACGATCTGTTCGTGTTCACCGACGAAATCTACGAGTACTTTTTGTATGACGGTCGTACCCATGTGAGCCTCGCCACATTGCCGGGGATGGCCGACCGAACGATTACCATTGGCGGGTACTCAAAAACGTTCAGCATTACTGGCTGGCGCATTGGATACAGTGTTGCGGCCGCGCGGTGGGCTCAGGCCATCGGAGCCATGAACGATTTGTTATACGTCTGCGCCCCAACACCGTTGCAGGCGGGAGTTGCAGTCGGCATCCAGGAACTTCCGGACTCGTTCTATCGCGACCAGGCACGCGACTATCAACGAAAGCGAGATCGTTTTTGCCCAGCCTTGGCCAAGGCTGGTCTGACGCCCTCGATTCCGCAGGGTGCCTACTATGTGCTGGCCGATGCGTCTCGCTTGCCAGGCATCACCGGTAAGGACCGGGCGATGTATCTCTTGGACAGAATCGGCTTGGCTGGTGTGCCTGGAGAAGCCTTCTTTTCCGGGGCTGAGGGAAAGCAGTTTCTTCGCTTCAGCTATGCCAAGACCGATGCGGACATTGACGAGGCCTGCAGCAGGATCGCGAAGCTTGGGTAAGAACTGGTTCCCGGATTTGTAACTTGGAACTATTTTGCTCGATCGCTTGTTTGCCTCCTTGCCACATGGTAAGTAGGAATACGCGATTCGAGGAAAGCGACAACATGCGGTCACAACACATCATTACCCCGCTCTTTCTTGCCAGTATGGTATTCACCGCAGGCTGCGATACACCGGCTGTGCATCGGGCTCTGTCCGTAGATGCCCTGCCGTCATCGACGGCTGCTCAGTCCGAAGACCGCCATGTCCTCGCCGGTGAATGGGAATATGTCGACGGAGCGGCTGTCCGGTTGATATTGGATGAGCAGGGCAATGGTCGCTATGATTGGAAGGATGGGCGATTCGAGACCCAGACGCTCGTCGGTCATACTTGGCACGGCATGTGGTTGCAGAAGGAGAATGACCGAGACGGGGGATTTACGGTGGAGTTCTCGCCGGACTTTTCAGAAGGCGAGGGCAACTGGTGGTATAGCCGAATCGGCACCGACTATGCGCCGACTCAAAAAGGCGGGACGTTCCATCTCAGCAAAAAAGATTCGCGAACAAGCTTGAGTGATACGCCTCCTGCACCGTAAGAGAACAGCTAGACTCCCGACCTCACCAGTCATAAGACAGCAGTAGGCAGGATGCTCAAAAAGTTCGTTCAGCAAGGCCGCAGCGAGCGAGTCATTGAACGCTGAAGGAACATCGCTTTTCGTTCATCACTCATCGTTCAGCGTTTTCCAGCTGGCCGACTTTTTCAGCATCCTGCTATGTTTTTGGGTTGACCGTTTCATAGATCGATGCGTAGTCAGCCTCGCCTAGTCCCAGCGCAATCGTCTGCTCCAGCACCGGCCTGATCCCCTCCACCGTACTCGTGATCAAACCATAACCAGCGGCTTCCTTCAGGAAGAGTTCCACATCCTTCATGAGATGGTGCGTGGAAAAGTTTGGATGCTGATAGTCTCGCGTCAGGAGTCGTGGCAGTTTCTTTTCGAATGTCGGAGCGAACAGGGCGCTTTCCCGCAAGATCGCCATGAAGGTGTCTACGGGAATACCAGCCCGTTGGACGAGTCCAAGGCTTAGGGCGAAGGCCGATATTTCCGCCGCAATCAACTGATTGAGTGCGAGCTTTAGGATTGCGGCCTTCCCGACAGGGCCGACCAAGCGAGGCTCTCGGCTCAGAGCCCGAAACAGCGGAAGCCATTGGGAAAACTGATCTTCGGTTCCGCCGACCATCACGAAGAGCGTTCCGGCTTTTGCCTCGGTAAGACTTCCTAGCACCGGCGCTTCGCAATACAATCCGCCGACTTGTTCGATCTCGGCCTGCAAGGTCAAGCTTTCCTCCTGAGCGATGGTTCCCATCTGGATGACGGTTTTGCCGCGGAGAACCGCCAATGAGGATGGTGTCAGCAGGACGGCACGAATCGCCGCCGCATCGGCCAGCATGAGGATGACACAGTCGGCTTGGGCAATCGCCTGTTCCGGTCTCGTGGCCACGGCGATGCCGCAGTCCTGGAGAGGACGTGTTTTGCTTGCGGTTCGATTGTAGACTGTGACGGAATGGCCGATGGACTGGAGTCGTTCGGCGATGGCTCGACCTAAGAGTCCGGTTCCCAGCAGGGCGATGGTCATGGAGCGGTTGGCTTCCTCTCAGGTTGCGACCGGGCTTGTGCAGCCTGGGTCTGGAGCGTCGCACGCAGATCCTTGTCGGCTGCGGCCGTTACAGCGATGACGCCACGAAGGGTTGGTTTTGGCTGATTGAACATCAAAGGATTCCCGGCCGCATCGCTGACGGTGCCGCCGCCTTCTTCAATCAAGAGGGCTCCGGCCGCGAGGTCCCACTCGTTCATGGGCTCGACCGTAAACGCGGCTCGCACGCGACCTGCCGCCACCAGGGCCATGGCATTGGCAATGGAGTAGATGGGGCGGCATCGCGTCGTGTCGCCGAGCGTCGAGTATCGGTCGGTCCCGAAATCCTTCCCACTGATCATGATGACCGCATTGAAATCACGAGGAGGCGAAAGGGCGACGCGTGAGCCGTTCAGATACAGACCGCCACCGCGCACCGCGGTGAAGAGCTCGTCGGTCGAGGGATTCAAGATCGCGCCGACGATCGGGATGCCTCGTTCGATCAGTGCGGCAGAAATGGTAAACTCCGGAAGCCGATTGATCAACGCCTTGGTGCCGTCGATGGGGTCCACAATCCAGACGCGTTGATGCGTGAGTCGCGCCGGATCGTCGGGGGATTCTTCCGAGAGCCATCCATCCTGTGGAAACTCCCGGCGTTGCATCTCATGCAGGATGCGGTTGACCTCATGGTCCACCGTCGTGACCGGCGAACGGTCCGGCTTCGTCTGCACTTCAAATCCATCCCTGACTAATTCTAGGACTTTTGCACCGGCTTTCCGGACCGCTTCGATCAACAGGGCTAATTCTTGTTCCATATTCCAGGCCTCGCAACGTTGAACGGAAAGAGTAACAGGTCTTGCGGCATCGGAAAAGCGGAAAGACAGTGCCGGGGTACCCCCTTGACCCTCGGAGAGAACCTGCGTACAAGCAGAGGGTCTTGTGAGGTCTCTCTCGATGAAGTTAGTCGCAAAACGATCCAGAAAGACGGGGCTTCCTCCAGGCACCCTTGTCCATATCGGCGAGAACAAGACCGGCAAGGTCACGATTGCGACCTTCAATTATGCCGGTACTCGCTGTGACGAACGTCAAGACCCTCCGCTCGACGGGCTTGCGCCACCGACCGATGGGTCCGTCACCTGGGTGGATGTCGGGGGCGTCCACAAGATGGAGGTTCTGGAATCGTTCGGGAAACAGTTTCAGCTCCATTCCTTGCTCCTCGAAGATATTGCCAACACCGATCAACGGCCAAAACTCGATGACTATGAAACCTGCTTGTTTCTCGTGATGAAGATGCTCTCAGTCACCGATCGACAGGATATCATCGTCGAACAGGTGAGTCTGGTCCTCGGACGGAACTTTGTGCTGTCCTTCCAGGAAAACGGCACCGATGTCTTTAAGCCGGTGCGGGATCGTCTTCGTGGGGGGAAGGGACGCCTGCGGCAATCCGGGGCCGATTATTTGCTCTATGCACTGGTCGACGCGATTGTCGATCAATATTTCGCGGTATTGGAGGCGCTAGGCGAGAAGATTGAAGCGCTGCAAGATCTGGTGGTCAGCGATCCGAAGCCGGAGACGTTGCAACAAATTCACGCCCTCAAACGGCAATTGCTATTTTTACGGCGGGCGGTGTGGCCGCTCCGTGAAGCGATGAATGGTCTCTCCAGATCGGAATGTCCCCTCTTACAGGAGCCGACGAAGGTATTCTTTCGCGACGTGTACGATCACGTGGTTCAGATCGTGGACACCATCGAGACCCTTCGAGAAATGGTCTCAGCCTGCCTGGATATCTATCTGTCGAGCATCAGCTATCGGTTGAACGCCGTGATGAAGGTGCTGACGATTATTACGACGATCTTTATGCCGCTGACCTTCATCGTCGGGGTCTACGGGATGAATTTCGAGCACATGCCGGAATTACAATGGAAATGGGGCTATCCCGCCGTGTTGGGCGTCATGGCTGTGGTGGGGGTGGGCATGCTGGTGGCCTTCAAAAAGAAGCGATGGATATGAGTCGCGCGAACAAACGTTACTCTTGTAGCTCCACGCGATCGACGAAATAGGCGGTTTCTCCGAAACAGGTCGTGGGGAGGTAGCGATATTCTTTGTAGTGCAGGATCAATCGTTTTCCCATCACCTGCGCGAGTTGTGCCGCCACCTTCTCATCCCAGACTGAAAAGTCCCACAATACCGGGGCCACGCCCGGCACCGTGGTCATGGCCAGCTCTCCTTCATGGGTCTTGCAGACCCAGCCCTTATGGGAAAACTTCTGAATGTAGCCGGCTCGATTCCCGTCGGAATAGCTGTAGTTGAAGGCCACGAGCAGATAGGCCGCCCCTAGAAACAGGAACATCATCAGCATGAGTTTCGGGCGCCAGAGCTTCATGGGCAATCTCCTCAGTTCACGAACGAAGGTCGGCGAATAACCAGGGCGCCTCGGCCTTCCGTCGAGTCTCGTAGGCCGCGATGGCGGTCTCATGTTGCAACGTTAACCCGATGGCGTCGAGGCCACGATACAAACAATCTTTTCGGAAAGGATCGATGTCGAAGCGGCAGGTGGTGCCGTTCGGGGTCGTGACCGTCTGATTTCCCAGGTTCACGGTCAGTTGGTACCCCGGCGTCGAGAGGACGTCCTTCATCATGGCGAGGACCTCGTCGGCTTTCAATTCGATGGGCAGAATGCCGTTTTGGAAGCAGTTATTGTAGAAGATGTCGGCAAAGCTCGAGGCGATGACGCAACGGAAGCCCTGATCGAGGAGCGCCCAGGGCGCATGTTCACGAGACGATCCGCAGCCGAAGTTATCGCGCGTCAGGAGAATCGTGGCGCCCTGGAAGCGCGGCTGATTCAAAAAGAATGCGGGATCCTGCGACCCGTCCTTCTGTTTGCGCCAATCATAGAAGAGGCCTTCGCGGAGCCCGGTCCGCTTGATGGTCTTTAGAAACTGTTTTGGAATGATTTGATCGGTATCGACATTGACGCGGTCCAGCGGCGCGACCAGACCTGTCATGGTGGTAAAGGCTTGCATAGGTCCTCTATTTCCAGGTTCGGATATCGACGAAATGTCCCTCGACGGCGGCCGCGACGGCCATGGCCGGAGAGACGAGATGGGTGCGGCCGCCAGCTCCCTGGCGTCCTTCGAAATTTCGATTGCTGGTCGAGGCGCAGCGCTCTCCCGGTTGAAGCACGTCGGCGTTCATTGCCAGACACATACTGCAACCGGCTTCCCGCCACTCGAAGCCCGCGTCCTTGAACAGACGGTCGAGCCCTTCCTGTTCGGCCTGTTGTTTCACGAGGCCCGAGCCAGGCACCACCATCGCCCGGACTCCCGTGGCGACGCTTTTCCCCCTGGCCAATTGGGCTGCAAGGCGGAGGTCTTCGATGCGTGAGTTGGTGCAGGATCCGATGAAGACCGTATCGATCTTGATGTCGGTGATGGGCATGTTCGGGATGAGGCCCATGTATTCCAACGCCCGCTCAGTCGACTGGCGCTGATTTACATCGGTGATCGTCCGTGGGTCTGGTACTCGTTGATCGATGCCGGTGACCATCCCGGGGCTGGTACCCCAGCTGACTTGCGGAGCGATATCCTCGGCCTTCATCGTGACGGTCACATCGTACGCCGCACCCGCATCGGTCTTGAAGTGCTGCCAGGCTTGTACTGCCTGTTCGAACAGCATGCCCTTCGGAGCCAATGGACGGTCTTTGATATAGGCGACGGTCTTCTCATCCGGCGCGACCATTCCGGCACGCGCGCCTCCCTCAATCGACATGTTGCAGAGCGTCATGCGCCCTTCC
>JANYAJ010000279.1 GCA_025361385.1 Nitrospira sp. | reverse complement strand
GCGAAGGAGATTCAATGCCGCTTGCGAGGACCGTTGCTTGATAGCAGTACGATCTCCGTGAAACCGAAACTCCTGTGCGATGGGCTGACCGGTTCCATCATCCAGCCCGATATAGACCAAACCGACCGGCTTGGTCGCGGTCCCGCCGCCCGGCCCGGCGATACCGGTCACACTCAGTCCCACCGACACATTGGCACGCTCGCGAATACCCTTCGCCATGGAGGCGGCGACTTCCGGACTGACCGCACCATGTTTCACGATCAGATCCGCCGGCACGCCCAGCATCTCCGTCTTTGCCCGATTGCTGTAACAGACCGCCCCACGATCCAGATAGGCAGATGAGCCGGCCACTTGTGTCAGACGATGACCGATCAATCCACCGGTGCAAGACTCCGCAATCGCCAGCATGAGCTCCTGTCTAACAAGTTCCCGCCCGACGACCTCTTCCATCGTGTCGCGCCCTTCGGCGAAGAGCCAGTCGCTAAGTCGCGCCCGTACATCGTTCGCTAGCTGCTGTAGCAGATCATGATGCTTCTTCAGGACAGATTGGCTCCCCTTCGTCGTCAGCGAGACCAACACTCCCATCGGCGATGCAAGCAACCCCAGGTCAACCGGCGTTCCTTTTGGAATAAGCCCTGTGAGTGTGGCATCGACGTCCGCCTCTGCCAGGCCGAACGTATGAAATACCTGACGAACGATCGGCGTGCGTGGAGGCTGGCCTGATGCTGTACTGGCTGCGCGCAGCAACGGCACAACTTCCTGCCGCATCATCTCTTCCATTTCCCGCGGCACGCCAGGCAAGGAGATAATCAGCGACTTCTTCCATGTAAGACAAAACCCCGGCGCAGAACCGACAGGATTCTTCAGCACGGTCGCACCGGACGGGATCAAAGCCTGGCGCAACTGTGCGCTGTTCGGGACACGACCCCATTGTGCAAGTCGAGCCGTCAGACCTTCCAACGCCTCCTTGCGGCGACCAAGCCGTCGTCCTGCCGCTTGGGCCACCGCCTCTCTCGTGCAATCATCCACGGTGGGGCCAAGCCCACCGGTCATGATGATGACCTGCGCTCGCTTCACGGCAGTGTGAATGGCCGAAACAATATCCTGCCGCTCATCGCCGACAACCGATTTGAAGCGAACGGCAAGACCCAGGTGCCCAAGCTCATCGGCAAGGAATAGAGAATTGGAATCGGATCGGCCCCCGATCAACAGCTCAGTACCGATGGCAATGATTTCTGCATCGAACGGAAGAATTGTGCGCACCTTAGCCATAGTGAGAAGAGAATTTCAGGCTAGACGGAATAATTAAACAGACCGCCGCAAACTATCACTTTCCATAAGGGGTGGCTGGAATGATCTCCACTGCGCGCGTCCAACGAGGGCCTTCTGAGGCCGCGCGTTGCGCGAGCACAAGGATCGTTCCAGCTACCCCGCTCCTTTTTCAGCATCCCGCTAATGGATCGTGGAAAAATCCACGCTAAAGCTCGACTCTCCTCCGTTCGCCGGAAAAACCGTGATGGTCGTCTTGGCGTTCGGGTCGAAGTCAGCATAGTTGAATGACGCGATGACTTTTGCTTTGAATCGTGGGCTCTCCGGCCAGGCAGCACTGCGATTGGCAAACCCATCGAAGCGGATCGTCAGAGGCTTGATGGTTTTTCCTCCCTGATCGAACACCATATAACTATCCACCGCAAAGCTGGGGACATTGCCGAAGATGACGGTACTGACCAGCATAGTCTGGCCCTCCAGCACCTGCGTCACATCGGTCTCGCTCGGCTGGATTCCCCGTCGCGCCATATGTGTCGCCATGACCGACAGACCACCGAGCTTCGTAATCAAAAACCCGCTTGGATGGAGCTCATCGATAGCGCCGAACCGAACATAAAACGTATCCGGAGGACTTCGCTTCTGCGCCGCCTCTTTCCCCTGCTCAAGTGCCGTCTGAATCTGCGCCGCGGAGGGATGCACGTCAATGGCATGAGCCGTCACAGGCAAGACACAACTCAATGCGATAAGGCCCCCACACAGCAACAGACGCCTCAGCTCATGGACCGATGCAACCCACATGGGCATGCCAGTACCAGATCACTTTTCTCCTGTCAACGAACGGCCCACGCGCGCATCCGCCGGTTGACAACTACAAAGATGAAGTGATAAACAACCGAGCCGCTACTTAGTGTGCCTTTTCAAGAAGTTATACGGAGGAGATTCAATGTCGACCCCTGAACACACCCCGGCGCCCACCGCGCCCCCAGCACCAAAACGCCAATATGTAAACTTCGCCTTCTACAAAATCGATCCGGCCTGGCGACGCCTTCCCGAGAGTGAACGGACGAAAGGCAAAGAAGAGTTCCAGCGCGCAGTCGAAGAATACGCCGGCAGAGTGCTCGTGGTGGCCTACTCCTCGATCGGAATCAGGGGCGATTGCGACATCATGTTGTGGCGGATCAGCTATGAACTGGAACTCTTCCAGGATATGACCACGAAAATCCTGGCTTCCGGCTTGGGACAGTACCTCACCACTCCCTATTCCTATCTCGCGATCACCAAACGTTCGGTCTACGTGGATCACCACACCCACGAAAACCAAGAGAGTAAGCGCCTCACCGTCGTGCCAGGTAAAGCCAAGTACATTTTCGTCTACCCGTTCCTCAAGACGCGCGAATGGTTTCTGCTGACGAAGGCCGCGCGACAGGGCATGATGGACGAGCATATCGAAGTCGGCCATCGCTTCCCCTCAGTGAAGCTGAATACGACCTACTCGTTCGGGTTGGACGACCAGGAATGGGTGGTGGCATTTGAAAGCGATAAGCCGGAAGACTTCCTGGACCTTGTGATGGCACTCCGCGAAACCGAAGGCTCACGCTACACGTTGCGCGATACGCCGATCTTCACCTGCATTCGCAAGACCCTCAAGGAAACGCTCGACACACTCGGCGGCTAATACGGCGCCACAGACAAGCATGTATGTACGGCCTTCGGTCTCACAGATCGAAGGCCGTGGTTTTTTGAAAGAGCTGCCCCACACTTAGACAAGAGGGGGGGACATCCCGACAGAATGCTCAAACAGTTCGTCCAGCAAGGCCGCAGCCGACGAACGCACCGGAGGCGTACCCTCAGGGGTACGTTGAGGATGCGTTCGAGGCGAGAACGAAGCTGGCGGGCTGTTTCAGCATTCTGCGGCGGATTCACCGCTTTGACAGCAGAATCACCCATATGATACCTCTATGGGCTGAGAGGCGGACATTAGAGGAATAGCGCCTCGACACAAGCCATGGCTGACAATAACGCACTGTACGCAATCCGCTTTCCCGACGGATCGTTGAGCTTGTACATCGACGAAGACTACGCGATTGAACGCGGGGTGGACCCGGCAACCCTCACGCGCGTGGAAATCCCACGGGACATGTTCGTCAGCGGGACCATTCAAGAGATTCGCGAATACGTCGCCCTCTATCTGGAATCGCGCCATTCCGGAACCGCATAGGGGCTCCAATGACCACCACCGCTTCACCAGCTTCTCTTCTGACCGCTGACATCATCCGATCCGTCATCGATGCCATGCCGATGCAAGGCCGGATCATGCTCCGCCTGATCATGCTCCAGCACTTCGACGTGACGGACGAAGAAATTCTCTACATTGTGGCAGACCGGCCGGATCCTCGCTGCGTCGCCGGAACCAAGCCCACAAACAGCAACATGACGAAAGAAGCCATTAAGGCCGTGACGGATCGGCGCGACCAATACCGCCGACAGGTACGACTCAAGCGCGAGCGGACCTGGCTGCAATGCGAGTCTCTTGGAAGACTCGCGCGCCTCCGTGAAGACCTCGCCGCCCGCGCCCGCGCCATCCTGACCGAGCGGTTCTCCGTCTCCGCCGAAACGCTCGACGCCTTGCAGGCCTCCGCCAGAACCGTGCTGCCGAGGCCGGCAATCCGCCAGCTGGAACAACGGTGGGACGCCGATGAGATCACGGCTGACGAGTATCAGCAGCAACGGCTAAGCATCGAATACCAAACCCAACTCCGCATGGCTGAGAAATATCATAAGCGACTCAACCTGGCGGAACGCGAGCGGCAGACCGCCATTTATGCGCCGCTGCAGGACCACGAAATTGGCCACGTGTGGGGCATCCCGGCCGGCAGTCTTGCCGCCCGCAAAGTGAAGTACCTCACGCAATATCTGCAAGCGCTCCAGATGGCGTTACGAGCCAGTGCGCCTGACGCAGCCGCCACGACGTCGCCATTGGATTTATGGAAAGAAACATTCACCGTGCTCGCCGAGCAGCCGATTGAACGTTCGCTCTCGACCTACGACGGATTGGAAAAAACCGAGTCCGCGCTCATCGATAAACTGACGTTGATGGTCTGGGGTAGCCTGGCCGAAGAAAGCGAAGTGAAATTCTGGACCTCGCTCGTCTTCGGAGCCAGCTCCAACGCCATGCATTCGGAAATCACCCGGAACCTGTTCGGGCTGCAGCGGCTCATCGCTATCCTCAACGACATGGACACCTCGCGTGAGGCATTGGACGAAGAATTACTCAAGCGGACCGCACCAAGGCAGAAGCTCGAAGCGGGCGCACTGGCAGGCTCTTCCGAGCCTGCAGTGAAGGAGTTGAGCGAAATGCAGGCTCAGATCCTCAATAGTATGCGCGGCGAGGATGCAACCGGCAGAGCCTCCGACAAGTGGTAGCGATTGCGCTTTGTCCCCGGTGAGGTATAATACATCCCATCATGGACACATTGTCGAACCATCAGACACCGCATCGAAGCCGCCGAACCTCATA
>JANYAJ010000491.1 GCA_025361385.1 Nitrospira sp. | reverse complement strand
TTGCTTGAACAAATCTCGATGCCACCGCTCATCCGCTTCCGTCACCAATCCGCCCTGTCGTCCCGGGAAGAGCCAATTCGGCTCCGCTCGGTTCTTCGCGACCGCTTCAGCGTTCACGAAGTCCACAAAGTCTGCGAGTTGCGACGCAAGGCCCTCGCTCACATCGACATAACGCCGTTCATGGGTTTTCGTATCCTTGATTCGCCCCAGGCTGACCGCGCGTTCGATACGAATCGTATTCGCGCCCAAATCAATGTCGCCCACGTGCATGCCGTAGGCTTCTTCTGGTCGTAAACCCGTCTTGACTCGTAACGCCCACATGATCCGAAGGAAATACGGAAGAAGCCCTTGTTGTTCTCGCACCAACGCATGCGCGAGAAAGGCGTCACGTTGTTTTGTCGTCATCGGATTCACATCGGGCCGACTCGTCCCCACCCGATTTCGCTTTTTGCGCGACGTGATCGCCAACGCGGGATTCGTTGTGAGCAATCCATCCAACTCCACCGCATCCGTGAGGACACTGGAGAGAGCGGCCTTCATCAATCGGAGCGCCGTCCGTGAGTACGGCTTCCCCTCTCCTTTGCCATAGCGCGCCTTCCGTTTGTCTGCCAGGAAGTGGGCCACGTGTGATATCGCAATCTTTCGTACTTTCACATGTCCAAGCGCGGGAACGACATGATGGTTCAGATTCTGTGTGTAGCCCCGCCATGTTTTTTCTTCGATCTCGCCTCTGACCCGCTCTGACCAACGGACCACATAGTCCTTCAAGGTCATCTCCCGCAGATCTGCCACGAGTGGGTGCGCCTCTCTGGTTTCCTTGACCTTATCGGCTAGCAGCCCTTCCGCCTCTGGTCGCGTGCCTGCCGTGAGACGAATCCGCTTCCCCGTCGCGTCTCGATAGTCCGCGACCCACACATCCCGATCTTTTCGTTTCCAAATCGTCGCCACCGTCAACACCCCTTCTTCATCCGACGGCCCTTCGCTTCTGTCTGAGCCGTCAGTCGGATGAGCCGAGCCAGCGATTCACGGATGCCCATTTCACCCCGCTCCTGACGTGCAATGGAATTGGTGGCGACGCCCACGAGGACGGCCAATTCCTCCTGGGTCAGACCGAGACCTTTTCGGATGTTTCGCATTTGCTGACCGGTCATGCCCCATACCATACGTCACGTATACATCGCCGTCAAGACCTCATCGAGTCTGACGCGTCACCCACTGATCAAGGACTGACGGATGTACACGAATGTACTTCCCGATCCGTACCGTTGGAAAGCCGTCCTGCTGGCGAGACAGCTCATACGCGCGAGATTTAGGAATATTCAGGAGCTTCGCGACTTCAGAAATATCCAAGAGGTCTTTTATCTGCGTAGACCTCTCCTCTGAAGGCATGTCGCTTTTGAGGACGCGAGCCCACAGGACAGCCTTCAGGCGTTCCAATTCACCTAACAAACCCGGACATTGCGCAGGGGAAATCTTGCTGAGTTCCAGATCAAGCTTCCCGATGAGGTCCATGTAGGTCGGTTCAGCCACAGCCTTCCTCGAAGTCACGTCAACAACAGTGATGCAGGCTAGTTCCGCTCCTCGGCCTCAGCATGCACTCCCAGTGGGTGCAAGCTGGCGCTGAAGAGCAGCGGCCAGGCCTTCTCGGTGCCTTCCCAGTGGGTCCCTCCCATTCAGGCCTGTCCCCCGCGAACGCGCCATCCCGCCTTCTTCTTCGACGCCCCACCCCTGTGTTGTGAAGGGTGGGGCTAAACATCTTGATGAAGAAGGAGGCGGACATGGCCATTCACGGTTCACAGGGCATGCTGAACGGGCAACGCCAACCGAAGCCGACGCATGAATACGCCGTGCCTCGATACCGGGTCACGCTCGTCCGCGACAACCGGGCCATGCCGCCTTCGTCGCCGTTGACCACCTCGGTCGCCGCTGCAGCCATCCTCAGGCCGCTCTTTGCTGGACTGGACCGCGAACAATTCCTGGTCTGCGGCCTAGATGCGAAGCATTGCATCATCGGGGTCAACGTCGTCTCGATCGGCTCCCTGACCTTGGCCATCATTCATCCGCGAGAGGTCTTCAAGCCGTTGATCCTGATGAATGCCGGCGCCTGGATTTGTGCGCACAATCACCCCTCCGGCGATCCCACCCCCAGCCAGGAAGATCGCGTCCTCACCAGCCGACTCCGGCAGGGGGCCGACCTGCTCGGCATCACGCTCTTGGATCATCTCATTCTCACCGATGAGCGCTGCTACAGCTTCGCCGACCAGGGCTGGCCTGGCGCGTGAGGGCTTAGGCCCGCATGAGCCGAAGCACCCAGATCACGGCGCCCTTTCACATGTCGATCACTTGAGGCACCGACCACGACACACGGCGAATTGCACGTAGAGATGCGGATGATTGGCCCGCAGTTCCACATATTCTTCGAGGACCGACTTGAGCACGTCCTCGGGCGACAAAGTATTCTCTTCACCCACCTCCGTCAGTACGCCAAACTCCGCTTCCGTCAGCAACAGGTTCAAAGGCATGCATGGTTGCGCACTCATCTCATGACCTCCATCGAACACACGTAATGGGCTGCACGATACACCGCACGCACAAGGCGATGGCTCATCCTCATCCCTCACGCCTTACTTACTTGCAGATGGGAGCGACACCGTCCCCAAGGGGGAATAGCCGGTCACATCGATGAACCGTTGCCCTTTATATTCTCTGAGATTCACCGTGAGGTGACAGGGCTTCATCTTGTTGGCGTCCATCAGCTTGTAGAGGTGCTCGTGCTCATCCGAGATACTCGCCTCCAGGCTCGTCGTATCGTCCTCGAAGTAGAGCATCGCGGTCCGATAGGTCCGGGTACCGTCCTGACTCGGTTTTGACTTCACCCCCATGACCACACAATTCGCTAGAAACTTTGACATGATGTCTCCCTTCGTTCGGACCATTGAAACCAGCCCTGTCGAGCACAGGACCACAGACACACGAACACGGTGCCGCAGGCTTGACACCGGCCACGACACCGCGGCCCGCACATGTAGAGCCTTAGCTCGCCGGTTCGGCAAAGGCGGCAGAGAATCCGTTCCGGGGATTCCACTCCCGCATCTTCTTCCGAAGCCGTCGCGCGTCCTGGCCGCTGGCGAACAGTCCGAGGTGTTTTGATCCCCATCGTTCCACTCCCTCCACCATCGCATTGACCAGCCATCGTTCCCCCGCCTCCGGATGCGCACAGAGCAGCCCCAACATGGGGGACAGGCTCTTTTCCGCCCACCGCTTCACGTCTTCGATCTTCTGCACGGATTTCGCGATCTCCAACCGGGCTCGCTGCATCCCCTCCGTGAGGACTTTCCACCACTCCAGTAAGGGTGCGTAATAGCGATCCTTGGGATCATCGGCTCGCGTACAGTCACGGAAATCCAGGGCACTCCTAAACACCCCAACGATGTACTTCTGGAACGACTCCTGATCGAGCCCGGACAAGGCCATGCCCACGGCATCGGCCCGTTCTGACTTCCATTCCATTTCCCACCGAATCCAGGTGCCCTCGACGGGCTTCTCTTTCGCCCGCTGTTCTGCGGCCTTATCGTAGATCCTCAGATAGGTGTCCGACTGACGGGAGCCCATGCAGAGGGTTTTGCCGGTGTCCAAGCCCGAACCCAGATCCAAGCCCGCAATCAAGCGAGACTGACGGAAGTGCGAGACACAATTGCCGGCCTTCACGGCCGCATAGATGCGATCGACATCGATCACGCCGTTGCGGTCATCGAGGGCTACGTCAATGCGACCAAAATGTCCTTGTTTCTCAAAGACCCACGTTGCCACGTCGTGAAACTTCTGATAGGTCCAGTTACTGATCAACTCTTGGGAGAGGTCCACATGCACTTCACGCGGGGCCCAAGTGGCTGCCGTCCCGATCCGGCCTAACCCACCACACCCTCCGCGAGACAACCAGCCTTGCCGGTAGCCGAGGAAGCCCTTCTTATCCTTGATCCACTCCCCGCCCAC
>JANYAJ010000260.1 GCA_025361385.1 Nitrospira sp. | reverse complement strand
TTATGAGCTGGCCCGTCGACTGGGACATCGGGTTAGTACAACCACTCCGGCCCTAGCCCCCTTAATGTTGGGCGAGACCCTGTTCCATAAGGATCTCTCAGGCATCTCACAGGAGGTGGAATTGACCACGACGGTGAGTGGCCATGTCGTAGACCGAAGAACCGGCAGTTTGCTCTGGACCCACTTCGGGGTCAGCGGCCCAATCGTGATGGATGCCAGCCGATTTTGGACAAGCGCCCGCGAAAAAAGCGAGTCGGTTGAGCTATCCGTGAATTTCCTGCCGACCCTGACTCAAGAATCCGCCCGCCAATGGTTCATGGAGCAAGCCACAGCGGCGCCTCGTCGCTCACTGACCAAGTGCCTGGTGCACCTGGTCACGGAACGATTCGCCGAGTCCCTCTGCCGATACCTGGGGATCAACGGGCAAACAGCCATTGGCCAACTTCCTCGGAAGGACCGAGATCGTATATTGGTGGGGCTCGTGAAGCTTCCGCTGCCAGTCCAACAGGACCGGGGCTGGAACTATGCAGAGGTTACGGCGGGTGGTGTTCCACTGGAGGAAATGAATTTTCGCACGATGGAGTCGAAGCTGGTGCCTGGTCTCTATCTGGTTGGGGAAATCCTCGATTGCGATGGACGGATCGGTGGCTTCAACTTTCAATGGGCTTGGGCGACGGGATTACTCGCAGGTCGAGCGGCATCTGCCACTGTGCGTGAAGATGGAGCGGTCCGCGGATAAACAGGTTACGTCTCATAAGAACATATTCGCACGGAACGTAGGTTTTCTTGACAGCGAGGAGGAGATCATCTATCCGTGGACAAGACAAGACTCGGTCTTTCGCCAAGTCTGTGTCATAGGAACAACGAGGAATCGATGATATGGGCCGCATCCTGAACTGTCCGCGGTGTCAGAAGGACGGTATCTTGCAGTCTCTCCCTCAATCGATTCGCGAGCACCTCGCCTCATTTGTTTTTGTGGCGCCATTCAAATGTCCGTCGTGCAGTCACAGGTTTCTTGCATCTCGGCTTTGGCTGGACCATCCCACGCATCCGATGGACCGCCGCGAACACCTCAGGATTCCCGTGCGGCTCTATCTTTCGTTTTCCGGGGGGAAGGTCCGTGGTGAGGGCACGGTGCTCGATCTCTCGATGGGCGGCTGTATCATCAAGAGCGAGACTCAGGTCCATACGGACGACATCTTCTATCTGCAATTGACGCTGAGCGAAGGTGATCTTCCTCTTGAAGTGGCTGGGATGGTCCGTTCTGTGAGCCCTCGCGGTATCGCCTTTAAGTTTCTTCGAGCCGCCCAAGAGAACAAGCGCCTGTTGGCCTTTGTTCAGGCTCAGATACCGGATCAGTCCGATAAATCCTCCAGTAAAGTCGGTGCCGCCGCCTGAGCAGGCCGGCGAGTCCATTCCCCTCTCCATGCCCTCCACAATGGAATAGAGTTCACCGCGATTTGCAGGATGCAATAGGCCATCCGCAAGGCCTCGGCGGGCGAGCAACTGAACGCTGACGTGAACATTATTTTCGTTCACCGTTCATCGCTCAGCGTTTTCTGTCCGGCGATGTCTTTAGCCGCCTGCTAGGTTGGAGTTTCCCAGGCAGAGTGAAGCGGATGATCGTTGATCAGCTCCTCATGCACAGCGAGGTCATAGGGTTCGATGGTGAGATCCTTCTCATCGAGTGGTTCCGGGCAGGCAGGGGAACAGAGGTAGTTGCGATACGACTCGGCCTTTTCCTTCGTGGCGAACCGGCACAGCCCATATTCCGGCATCCCGGATGAGGGGTGCCAAAAGGCCAACTCAATCGCGCTGCCCTGATAGATGCCGAGGGTACGGTGCGTGATCTGATATCCGCCGGGTAAATGTGAAGAGGGTTCAAGCGACATTGGACGGTCTCGCCTCCGTATCATACTGATCATCTGCATGATAGCATGATCGATATCCTGCGCTATAGACCGGCGCGTGTATGTCAAAGGAGGAGGAGCACCATGGGCAGTGGCATTTCTGTATTCGCTACCCTCATCATTTCGGTTCTGCTTATAGGCCTCTCAGGGTGCGGCTATAACGATCTCCAGGGGTTAGACGAAGATACCAAAGCCGCCTGGAGTGAAGTGGTCAATCAGTACCAGCGGCGGGCCGATCTGATCCCGAACCTGGTTGCGACCGTCAAAGGTTACGCCGCGCATGAGAAGGAGACCCTTGAAGGGGTCGTGCAGGCTCGTGCACAAGCCACGGGAATTCAGGTGACGCCAGAAACGTTAAAAGACCCGGCCGCCTTCGAACAGTTCCAAAAGGCACAGGCCGGTCTCACCTCAGCGTTGGGCCGTCTCATTGCCATTGCAGAAAATTATCCCAATCTGAAAGCCGACCAGAACTTCCGTGATCTCCAGAGCCAACTGGAAGGGACAGAGAATCGTATCGCCGTTGCACGCAAACGCTACATAGAGAAAGTGGCGGAGTACAACAAAGGCGTCCGCTATTTCCCCACGAACCTGACGGCGAAGTTTCTCCTCCATCTGGAAGAGAAACCAAACTTTACCGTGGCGGATGAAAAGGCTGTGGCCAAGCCGCCAGAGGTCAAGTTTAACTGAACCCAGGCTGACGATGGATACACTGCACATGAGCCCCGTCTGGCGAGGGTCGGCACGGCTCATGGTCGTTCTCGGAATACTGCTCATGGCTGCCTCCGCCTGGGCGCTGGAGGTCCCGGCCCTTACGGGCCGCGTCGTGGACCTTGCGCATGTGCTGCCAGTCGATGTTGCCGCCTCACTCAGCCGCGACCTCGCAGTCCACGAGACGAAAACCAGCAATCAAGTTGTCGTGTTGATTCTGCCGTCACTCGAAGGCGAGCCGCTCGAATCCTTCTCTCATCGCGTCGGGACCACCTGGAAACTCGGCCAGAAGGGGACGGAAAACGGCGTGCTGCTGCTCGTCGCTCTGCGCGAGCGGAAAGTCCGTATCGAGGTGGGCTATGGCCTCGAAGGCACCTTGACGGACCTCCGGTCTTCACACATCATTCGTCAGGAGATTGTGCCTCGGTTTCGGACAGGTGATATGCCTGACGGTATCGTTGCCGGAGTCCAAGCCATCCTCGGTACCATCGAAGGCACCTACAAGGCTGAAGAGGTGTTGGCAGGTCGTGCTCGTTCCGGTCAGGAGCCAACGGCCTTTCAGTATGTGATTATCGGAATCGTCGTCGGGACCCTGGCCGGCATCGTGTTGAGCCATGGGCTTCAACGCACCCGTGCGTTGCTCGGCAGTCTGCTCGCATTCCTCGTCGCGCAGTTTGCGACGGTAGGGTTCGGTCTCCTGGCAGCCGGTGTAACGGCTCTTTTATTATGGCTTATCCTGCACGCGAACCGTGGAGGAGGCCAGGGTGGAGGATGGGGAGAAGGTTTCATGACGAGACCTGGCGGTGGATTCGGCGGTTCATTTGGCGGGGATGGCGGATTCAGCGGCGGGGGCGGTGACTTTGGCGGAGGCGGTGCCTCGGGAGATTGGTAGATGAAGCCCTTCACCGACATAGAACGTGAACGGATTAGAATAGCGGTTCAACAGGCCGAATCGATCACGAAGGGCGAGATTGTGCCCATGATCGTCCCGGCCTCGGCTCTGTACCGTGAAGCAAGCTATCGAATGGGGTTTATGCTTGCCTTGCTTGTGCTGGCCCTTCTCCTGACGATCGAGATCTACTGGCTTCCCTGGGGCTGGCATGCCGGAAACGCGGGCTGGCTCTTGTTGGCAGTCGTGGTGGCCTATGGATTCGGGCAATGGCTTGGGAGAATTCCTGAGGTTATCCGTCTCGTCACGTCACGCGAGCGCATGGCACATAAAGTGACCCTTCGCGCCGAGCAGGCCTTCTACAAGCACGGGTTGCACAACACGAAAGGCCGTACAGGCATCCTCATCCTCATTTCGTTGCTGGAGCGCCGTGTGCACGTCTTGGCGGACAAAGGCCTCAACGATCGCGTCCCTTCTGGTACGTGGGACGGATTGGTCAGTGGCATTACCGACGGTATTCGAATGGGACAAGCGACCGACGCTATCTGTGAGGCGATTGCGAAATGTGGAATCCTCCTTGGGCGGGTTAGTCCTGCTGGCTCAGGCGACAATCCAAACGAATTACCCGACACATTGATTCAAGAATCATAATCGTTGCCTTGATAGACTGCCTGGTAAGGTTCCGCTAGAATCCAAGCCTATGTCCGACCCTGCCACGTCACCCGGCTCTCCACCAGCAGCGCAGGACGAAAATCATTCGGTCGTGAAAGCGGCCGGGGTGATCGGGATCGGCACCTTTTCCAGCCGGATTCTTGGTTTCGTCCGTGACATGGTGCTGGCACGCCTCTTCGGTGCCACGCCTGCTGCGGATGCCTTCTACGTCTCCTTTCGGATTCCCAGCTTGTTGCGCGAACTCTTTGCCGAAGGCTCGATGTCCTCGGCCTTCATTCCGGTCTTTACGGAATATCGGACTCTGCGCACCAAGCAGGAAGCCTGGGAACTGGCCAGCGCCGTGTTTACCACGCTGTTGACGATCGTGACCCTGGTCACCGTCATGGGCATTCTTGCCGCGCCGTGGCTCGTGCAGCTTCTTGCGCCTGGATTTGACGCGAATCCTGAAAAGGTTGCACTGACGACCCTGCTCACTCGCGTCATGTTCCCCTATCTGCTGTTTATCAGCCTGGCGGCATTGGCGATGGGCATTCTCAACTCCGTGCGGGCCTTCGCGGCTCCGGCCTTCTCGCCACTCTTTCTAAACGTCTTTATGATCGGCTGTGCATTGTATGTATCACCACACTTGTCGGAGCCGATTGTCGGCGTGGCCATCGGGGTCGTCGCCGGAGGGGCCGCACAATTTGCCATGCAGCTCCCGAGCCTGAAGCTGCGGGGCCTGCTATTCGGATTTCGGTGGGAGCCGGGTCATCCAGGTTTACGGCGGATCGGTGCGCTGATGGTCCCGTCGCTTCTCGGTCTATCGGTGACACAGATCAACCTGACTGTAAGCACGATTCTCGCCTCCTTTTTTGCCGGCGGGCCGACCTATCTCTTCTACGGCATGCGGTTGATCCAGTTTCCACTCGGAATTTTCGGCGTGGCATTGGCTACAGCTATTTTGCCGACCCTTTCTGCGCAGGCGGCGCGCGGCGCGTTGGGCGAATTGCGATCGACGTTGGGGTTCGGCCTGCGCATGATCATTTTTATCATTCTCCCGGCAATGTTGGGCCTGATCCTCTTGCGTCAGCCGATCGTCCATTTGTTTTTCGAGCATGGGACCTTTACAGCTCACGATACGGCCGAGACCGCGCTGGCGGTGCTCTGTTATTCCGTCGGCCTCTGGGCCTTCGGAGG
>JANYAJ010000228.1 GCA_025361385.1 Nitrospira sp. | reverse complement strand
CTTCCTGCTCATACTGGATGACGAACGGCTTGAACGCGGGAGGAGCCGGCATCAGCCAGTACCCGAACTTGGTGACGATGCCGTAATTGGACTGAGTAAAGATGCCGTCCAGGTACGGTCCGTATCCCCACTTGAAGACCTGCCAGGTGTTCGACTTCGGCAGCGAGCCCATCCCGGTGCGCAGCACCTCGCCGTTGGCCAGAACCACCTCCATCCCGCAGGCAAAAAGAAAATGTTCTCCATAGGGCGTGTATCCGACCCCACGATCCAGCGTATTGCCGGTCGGTCCGGCAATGGCAGAGGGAGCGGGACAGGAGAGCCAGAGCGGATACTTGTGTTCCTGTATGTAATCGTAGAGCTGCTTGTACGTGACGCCCGGTTCGACCAGCGCAAAACAGAGGTCCGGATCGACCTCCAGAATGCGATTCATCCGTTTCAGATCGAGCACCACCTGGCCCCGTTCGGCCGGGGCTGCAGAACCATAGCCGAAGTTCCGGCCGGTCGAGATCATCCAGATCGGCACTTTGTATTTATTGCAGATCCCGACGATCTTCTGGATCTGCTCCACCGTCGTGGCGAGGAGCGCGGCGGACGGAGTATGGTCCGCATCCGGGACCGGCATCATGGTCTTGATGTAGGGAGCGAGCTGGTCCGCCGTCACGAGGACGGAGTCCTGACCCACTATACGGCCGAACTCCGCGATCGCTGCCGTGAAGGTTTTCTCGGAGACGCCTTTCGGTAACGCGATAAATTTGCTGGCCATGCTTATCCTCCTGTCCCCCTAAATATCCATCACGAATGAGACGAACCGTTCCCTCGGTAGCAGCGGCTCGGGATAGAGCACTCGATGCACAAACCCGCGGCTTGAGCAGGATTCTTGAACCGCATTCACCCCAAGAGCTGAGGCTGTTACGGCATAGCCCACGGACTCTACCCAGTTTTGAGATTCCATCGAGACGGCTTCCCGCTTGCAGGATTGCGGTGGGATGGGCGTCCATCCAGTGGTTTCGCCAAGATCAAGAAGGCCGCACCCGTCTGATAGCGAAAGCCCTGAACAATGCAAATGAATCGCTTCCGAACCGACTGACCGATACGAAGAGAACCCCGGCACAGACCAGCCGGTCACATCGCTCATATCAGACGATGGTTTGATGAAACTCTCTGTAATGGAAAAGCTGACTCCAGATCTGACGGCCTGAGCGGCGAGAAGCCCGCCGACACCCTGAGCCGGTGAAGCCACAAGCCACGTGTGCCGAAGCGAGCAGGCATGGTCGTTAACGGAGGCATGAGAACCCACTGAGAGCAGGCGACCGCCGGCCGTCCGCGCCAGTTCCTGAAAAACCGCCGCACTCGCATCGTCCATGACGGCGATCCACCGAGCCTCTCCGGACTGTTCAAACAACTCGACCATCCGGTCGGGATTGGACAAAAGTCCGCCCGTCACCTTCACGGTCTGTAGCCCGTCATATCCCGTCTCCGCACAGGCCTCACGGACTCCCTTCTCAAACGCCTGGTCTACGCCGCTGTCTCCCAGGAAAAGTAGGCACCGCCTGGCGTTCCTGGTCGACTGGTCCGCAAATGTCCACGACGGAGTCCCGAGCGCTAACAGGGCTCCTCCCGCCAACAGACCTTTCATGAGGCTGCGTCGATCAATCTCCATGGCGTGAGCCCTCCCTATTGGTTGGCTGCTGCTTTCGACACATACTCAGCCACCTTCGCCAGCGACTCGTCGTCGATTTCCGCTGCGCGGAAGGACGGCATGGCCCGGTTGCCGTGTCGAACCATGAACGTGATATAGGTCGGGTCAAGGCCGCGGCCGCGAATCGTCGGCCCGACCTTGGCTTCATGACAAAATGCGCAGACTTTGGCATAGACTTCGGCGCCGTCTTTCCAGACGAACCCTGGCGCGGAAGGCTCTTGAGTCGCCGCCCATCCGACACCTGCCATACTCGCGCCCACTACTAACGCCGCCAGGCATACCGTGAGCACCCTGCGTTTTCCCGTCGTCCCTTTCATAGGGCCTCCTCTCTGTCCGGTCTGACCTAAGCCTTCCCACGAGCCGCGTCCACGCTCCAGATGCCGGAGCCGTGAGACGAGATGTACAAGAACACGAAGCAATACAGCGCGGCCAGTTCTCCCATGTTCTGGATCGGGAGCAACGCCTGCGTGCCGTGGGCCATCCAATAGGCACAGGCCATGAGCCCGCTGCAAAGAAAGGCGGCCCAGCCGGTGAACAGACCGATCATGACGAGGGCACCGCCGACTAACTCAATAGGCCCGGCGATGGCGATGACGAACGGAGGAATCTGCGGGGGGGGCGGCATCGGCACACTGAGGAGTTTTTGAGTGCCGTGCCAGAGGAACAAAAATCCGGTGACGATGCGCATCAAGGCATAGGTCTGACTTGCATACGGACGCATGAACGACGGCATAGGCTCCTCCTGGGTTAGTAGCCTGCGAACGTTTCCGTTCGAACGTCGGAATCGTCGATATGGGCCTCTTTCAGCATGGTCCGCAGCGCGCCCACTATGCCGGGCGGGCCTACCACATAGTAGATCGGCCTGTCCACATTCACGAGATGTTTGGAGAGCACGGCCGCGTTGATGTATCCCGTCTCGCCTTGCCAGACCAGAGAAGACTTCTCCGGCTCGGTCATCGTGCCCACAAACGTGTAGCGAGGATTCGTCTCCTGTAAGGCCTGCAGTTCATCCAGAAATGCCGCATCTTCCGGCCGCCGGTTGGAATAGAACAGCACCAGGCGCTGCGGCGATCGCTGCATCGCCGCATGGACTACCATGCTGCGGAACGGCGTAATCCCGATCCCGCCCGACAGAAACACGGCAGGACGAGTCTGGTCGGCATGCAGCATCAATTTACCGAATGGCCCTTCCATCCGGACGGTTGTGCCAAGCGGTAAACGTTGCATTTCTCGTTTGAACGCCGTATCGCGCAACCGCGTCGCCACCATCACGGTCTCTTCATCGGGCGCGCTCGCGATGGAAAAGGTTCTG
Organism: Nitrospira sp.; assembly: GCA_025361385.1. Lineage (GTDB taxonomy): Bacteria > Nitrospirota > Nitrospiria > Nitrospirales > Nitrospiraceae > Palsa-1315. The sequence goes on along the minus strand of JANYAJ010000228.1, from coordinate 4,363 downwards.
GTATTGCCGGCTGCGTCGGTCTCGGATGGCCGAAGCAGCGTGAGATCGACGAATTGCCCCGGCGTGAACACAAACTGCGCCGGCTTTTCGAAGTGGAACGCCATCGTCCCCTCCGCCACCAGCCGTCGCTCGATCAGCGGGACCGTATACTCGTTCTCGTTCAGCGCATCGCTCATGGCTCACCTTCTTTTGTCGCGCGCCGCAGATCTATTCCACCATGGAGCTCAGAGCGTCTTGTGCGTGCCGTCGCAGAAGGGAGGGGTCTTGGTCTGCTTACACTGACAGAGGGCGACTTGCTTTTTCTCCGTCAGTGAGAACTCGACCGGCGTGATCCCGGTACCTTTGTGCGACCCGTCGCAAAACGGTTGGGTTTTCGAGCGTCCGCATTGACACCAGTGGTAAGTACCAGGATCCAATGTGAGTACGGCCGGCTGCTTGGCTGCAATGACTGGTTTTTCCATGGGTGATCCTCTTGGTGAATTTGTTAGTTGAGTTACGCCTCTGTCTTCCCGTGAATCACTGTCGCAGACTCTTCAAATATGCCAGGACATCCTGAATCTCGGCTTCCGACAGTTGTCCCTTCCAGCCCACCATCGCCGTCGGCGGGCGGCCAGTCTCGATCGTAGCAAGCAATTCGGCATCGGTTTTTTTCTTGCTCGCCGCACTGGTGAAATCGGCTGCAGGGGGATTGATGGTTTTTCCGATAGGGCCGTCTCCTCGACCTTGGGGACCGTGACAGAGCACACAGCTCTTCTCGTAAACAGCCTTGCCCTTCCGAACATCTCCACCGGCCGCATGCGCAACTGCGTTGCCCATCCCTGTCCGCCACGGCAAGATGATGAATGCCGCAATAACCACGCCCGCCAGAACCTGTTTCATGATCGACCTTTCCCTCGCCAGAGGCGTCTCGATTCACGCGGCGCCTCGATAAATCGCCACATATCTACCTCTACTGTTTAAATGTACAGGGGCCATCGTCGAGCTAACAATGACCTCTGTCACCTGCAAACTCATTGGCCAGACGTGGTTATTGCGCCTTCCTCAGGTCGATCACAGTTCCTTCTTCGTTCAGCTCCACCACAATGTTCGACCCTTCAGCAATCGGCTTGGTCTTCACTTCCATCCGCTCCAGCGGGAACACTTTCTCTCCTTCAGGAGTCGAAAGCTTGATCTGATTCTTCGTCGTACCGGTATAGATCAACTTGCCGAAAATCAGCCGGTGCGTGCCTGCCTTGTGCTTTTCTTTTCCGTGATGGTCGATGACCATATTCTCTTCATTGATCCAGAGCGACACCTCATCACCGACCGCCGCATCGGCGGGGGCGGTCTTGGCACTGATGGTGTATTGCCCGGTCGGGGTCTTCACATAGATGAGGCCGGACTGGATCTTCGTCACCGTTCCATTCACCTGAATCACATGGCCAGGCGTTGTGCGCGGGTGCTCATCAAAGCTCATTTCCACGGTGAAGTGATGGATGTCGATGACTTTCCCGGCTTCGTTCAGCTCGACCGTCACGGGTGCCCCCTCTTTGAACGCCGACATCTTGGATCGTCCGCTTTGTACGTCAAACACCTTCTCCCCCTCCGGCGTCCACAGCTTGATCTCCTTGTGATCCCCAGAAGTATAGGTCAGGTTGCCCGACACGAACCGATGGGAATGACCCTTCTCCCCCTTCCGGTGGACGTCGATCACCGCATTGTTTTCATTGACCTGCATTTCCACTTCCTCACCGACTGCAAGGTTCTTGGGTGAGACCTTGGAGGCGATAGTCATCGATCCCCAGGATGTCTTTACAGTGGTTAAACCTGATTCGACTTTGGAGACGACCCCATCGACTTTCATGTGCGTTGCTTGTGTTCCTGGTTTCCCTCCTTCGTCGGCAAACCCGTAGGAGGCCAGCATCAACAGACTCAGGACCATCGAACCGAGAACCATTGTCTTGCGCATCATCGTTCTCCCTTTGTTGTGAGACTCTCGTCTCTTGATTCGTATAGCCACCGCCCCCACATGCTTTTTTGCATAAGTAATAATGCGAGACCCTTGCCATGTACAAAGCCTGATATTTCCCTCACCTAGAGAACAACCTCACAAGAAGATTGGGGAGAAACGCAACAGTTCCCCCTTGGATCTAAGGCAGAAAGGGGCACATGACCATTGCGCTGCAGTAATTCCCCATCCGTCATCTTCCTTCCCCTTCTTCTCAATCGATCTTTAGAGGTACAGCGGCTTGATCGGCGACACCACAGCCGCCGGATCGTTCTTCCACAACGATTCATCCGCATCGACGTATACTTCAACTTCATTGCCATCGGGATCATGCAGATAGAGGCTCTGACTCACCGTGTGATCGCTCATGCCGTCGATCGGCACACCGGCTTGTTCCAGTTCTCGCTTCGCGGCGCGCAGCTCTTCCAGGCTGTCGCCGACCTTGATGCCGATGTGATAGAGCCCGCGCCGGCGGCCTTCGAGCGGACCAGGCGCAGCACCGACCTGAATCAACAGCAGCTCGTGATGGGTTCGTCCGGAGGTCAGCGCTGCCGCCGCACCGTTGAAAATTCGTCCAACCTCCTTGAAGCCCAACAGATCTCGATAGAAGGCAAGCGACTGTTGCAGATCTTTCACATAGAACACGACGTGGCCGAGATAGTGCGCTTTCATGGGTTCACCTCCCGAACGTGATGCCGGCCTTCTGGACCTCCTGGTAGGGGAGGAGCCAGACGAGCGACTCGTCGCTCAGATCGCCGACTTGAATCCGGTTCCCCCAGGGGTCACGGAAGTCGCAGCGGAAACCGGGGTGTAGTTTTAATTTGTACTTCTGCGTCAGCTTCTTTCTGACTTCTTTAATCTGCCGCGCATCCCGAACCATCAAGCCAAAGTGTTTCACGCGGTCCGGTTGTAGTTTCTCCACTTCAAAGATCGCCATGAACTGATGTTCGCCCAGCTTGCACCAGGCAGCCCCCTCGCCGCCGCGCAACATTTTTAGACCGAACACATCGGAGTAGAACTTCACGGCCTTCTTGGCGTCGGTCACTTCGATCACGATATGGTTACAGCCATAGACCTGAACGGCCATTACGCACCTGCCTTTCGTGTCGGTTGATCCACTTCAACCTTCTTAAAGACCGAGATGAATCGATCGGGGGGCTGCGCGCCGGATAGCGCATAGGTCCCGTTCAACAGGAAATAGGGGACGCTGCGAATACCGAGCCGATGCCCCGTCGATTCTTCAGCCTTCACCTCTTCCGTTCCATCCTGACCTTCGAGAAATGGCTCGGCCTTGAGCCCAATGCGTTCGGCCAACTGTGCAAGGACGGATGGCGAGCCGATATCTGCACCCTCTTCGAAGTAGCCTTTGAAGAGCGAGTCGACCATGGCGTTTTGGCACCCCTGTTGTCCCGCATGCCAAATCAGCCGATGGGCCAAGAGGGTATTGGGCGTCCGCGCGATCTTGTCGAACGCAAAGTCGATATGCTCCTCAGCGCCGGCAGCGAGGACCTGCTCTTCCATCTGCCGAAACGCATCCAAGCTTCCGAACTTCGCTTCGAGATAGGCTCTGCGTTCGAGGCCTTCCTTCGGCATCGTCGGATTCAACTGAAAGGGCCGCCAAGTGATGCGCGCCGGTGCGCCGTCGTCGATTTGATCCAGCGCCCGTTCCAGCCGGCGCTTCCCGACGTAGCACCAGGGGCAAACCACATCGGAATAGACCTCGATCGTAAGCGCCCGATCGGTCATGACAAATGTCCCATCCTGCCAGCCCGGTAATCGTTCACCGCCTGGACCAGCTCCTCCTGCGTATTCATGACGAACGGACCATAGCGTGCGATCGGTTCATCGATCGGTTCGCCGCTGAGGACGAGCAGGATCACGGGCTCTTTGGTCTCGAGCACCACTCGCTCGCCTGTCTGTCCGAACAGAGCCAGTTCGGTTTCCTTAGCCGTATGCGACCCGTTGATCACGACCTGCCCGCGGAGCACGAATACCGACGTGTTGAATCCCTCCGGCAGCGTCAGCTCAGTCCGATGTCCTGCCGTCAGCCGAAGATCGTACAGATGGACTGGGCTGAATGTCTTGGCCGGACCGTTGACGCCGCGAAATGCACCGGCGATGACGCGGAGCTGGCCGGCGCCCTCCCCGAGCTTCACGGTCGGAATCTCACTGCTCACCAGCGTTTGATAACGAGGCGTCGACATCTTGAAGGCCTTCGGCAGATTGACCCATAGCTGAATGCCTTCCAGCGTACCTCCCTGTGCGGCAAACTCTTGTTCATGCAGTTCTTCATGCACGATGCCGGAGGCCGCGGTCATCCACTGCACATCGCCAGGGCCGATCACTCCTCCGCTTCCTGTCGAGTCACGATGCGCG
>JANYAJ010000185.1 GCA_025361385.1 Nitrospira sp. | reverse complement strand
CGGTGTGGGTGGGCGTCAGTCTCCCACGGTCTATAATACGGCATTCAATCATCTGCAATTCTGGGATGGCCGAGCCCGCTCGCTGGAAGAACAGGCCATCGGGCCGATCCAGAATCCGATCGAGATGGGCGAGACGCACGAACATGTCGTCAGTAAGCTGAGCAAGGTCAAGGGCTACCAGCAGCAGTTCCGAACTGTTTTGGGGAGCGAGGTCAATCTGCAGGGGCTTGCTGAGGCGATTGCCGCCTATGAGCGCACGATCATTTCTACGAATTCTTCTTTCGACAAATACGTGGCCGGTGACGCGAAGGCGATGGATGAATCCGCCGTGCGAGGGATGGCCCTGTTCAAAGGCAAGGCCCGCTGCATCCTCTGTCACAACGGGCCGAACTTCACCGACAACCAATTCCACAATCTCGGCGTCCCTCAAGTCGGGCCGCTGAAAGAGGATCTGGGGCGCTACTATGTGACCAAAGCGGAAAAAGACAAAGGCGCCTTCAAGACGCCGACGCTGCGGAGCATTATCGAGACCGCTCCTTACATGCATGACGGAGCTTTCAAGACGCTCGAAGAAGTGGTGGAGTTTCTCAATGCGGGTGGCGGAGCCAATGCGACTCTGAGCCCTTCCGTCAAACCGCTCAACCTGACTTCCGAAGAGAAGGCCGATCTCGTGGCATTTTTAAAGGCTCTGACCGGGGAACCGATTCCATTTCAGCTCCCCAAAATTCCTAAAAATTAGATGAATCCTTTTGGGCCCCAATGACTCCCATAGTCAGTCACAGAGTCACGGGCTCTGTCAGCCTGAGTAACAGGTAAAGACCACGGTTTCCAACCCCAAACGTAGGAGGTCTATTGTGATGAGAAAAGGACTGCTTGCCATGGTCGCAGTTGCGGCGATCGGATGTGCTGGAGTGGCTCCGCAGAAGGCGGTCAGCGGGGAGCCAAAATCTCCGGTCGAAGGATTCGATATTCACGTGCAAGCGCCGCACATGATGGCCGACGGGACTCCGGGCGGGCCGTTCCATCACTACTGCAAGGGGATCTCAGACCAGATTCTCCAGTGTTTGCTATTCGATTCCACGGATCCTAAAGCGAAATTAGTTGCCATCGAGTATTTCGTCTCGAAGGATCTCACCCGGAAATTACCCGCTATCCAGTGGCACCGCCATTTCCACGATCATAAAGTCGAGATTGCTACGGGCCGTGTCCAGATCCTCGACATGCCGGCCGATCAGGCTGCCAAGGTGGCAGAAGTTGCCGCGGGGACAGACGGAGTGATCTATCACCTGTGGCAGCATGGACAGGAATTCCCGGATGGCACGGTGACCTTCCCGCAATCCCTCGGGCATAAGTTCCCCGGACATTCTGATAAGTAGGATCGATAGTGAGGCCAGCCTCGTTCTCTATGGGCGAGGCTGGTCCCTGTTGATGTTGCAATGTCCATGATCGATGGCAAGACGAGAGGAAGGGCGATGCATCGATACCTTCTGTGCGCAGTCTGTGTAACGGTGGCAGTCGGTTCGTGGGATATCCAGGTTTTTGGAGCCGATGAGGCGGTGCTTAGGCCCCGAGTGCCGATCGACAAGATTGAGGAAGCCAGGACCTGGACAAACCCCTTCGAGGCGACGCCCGAGAATGTCGAAAAAGGGAAGACCATTTTTCATGGGAAAGCCTTTTGTGTCACCTGTCATGGTAAGGATGGAAAGGGGTTCGGAGACATTCCCGGCCTTGTCGGCAAGCTGCCACGCAATTTTACCGACAAAGTATGGCAGGCGGCGAGGACGGATGGCGAACTGATTTGGATCCTCAAAAATGGCAGTCCGGGGACCGATATGGCCTCGTTCATTCCCCTGGTCCTCACTGAAGAAGAAGCCTGGCACGTATTGCTCTACGTGCGGTCATTCGGTCGTCCGTGAAACGCGGTTCGCGTTCATGTCGCCTGATTCTCGGCAGTCTCTCCTTTCTATTATTCAGTACTCTCGTCTTCACGCCCCGCGATGCAGCGGCCGACTGGTCCGCCATAGCGGAGGCCAAGGTTCTCTACACCGACAATGTATTTGAATTGTCCTCGGCCAGACGGCTGAGTTTGAGTGAAGATCCAAGCCAGCCGGCCATCGTGCCGGTGCAGAAGCCCAGCGATGTTGTCTGGGAGCCGTCTCTCGATGTCCGGCATGCCTCGCATCCCACGCATCTCGGTCCGACCGAAGTCTCGCTCAAAGCGCATGGCTCCATTTTCACCGACAATCCCATCTTCAATCACGGGAACTACCGGATTCAGTTAAAACAGGCGCTCGACCCTGAGACGTCCCTCTTGCTCCGCTATCGCTATGTGCCGAATCTTTTCTTGGGCCCGAATGTTGAACGGCGTACCGGCCAACGTTTGGATGAAGAAGAGCGGGTCACGTCCCACATCTGGCGGCTACAGCTGGAACGCCGTCTCACCGACTTTCTGACGGCCACGTTGGTCGGCCGCTACGGGCTTCGCCAATTCAATGACGTGTTTGCCGAGCGGGACACGACGTTCTGGACGTCGGGGCCGCAGCTGGAGTGGAGGATCAATTCCCGACTTATGCTGGCGACGGCCTACCTCTACGAACGAGGACTCGCCGACGGGCGGCAGGAGGTCCAATTCAAGGACGATGTGTCCTATTGCCAGCATTTTGCGTCGGTGGGAGCAACGGTCCTCCTGAACCCTGTCTGGTCCGTGACGGTCGGGTATGCCTACAGGCGGAAAGTATTCACCAGTGAGATTGCCGGGGATTCGAATCGCAGCGTGGTTGATACGACGCATCAGGGGTCTGCCGAGCTGCGCTATGAGGTGAGTCAGGCCGCGGCGATGACCCTGGGATTTCAGCGGAGTCAGCGATCATCGAATGCCGGAACGCGGGATTTTTTCAATACGAATACGTCACTCAGTCTTCAGTACCGATTCTAGTCTGCTCGAATCGGCCCAGGAGGCGTTTCGATTGTGATGCCGCAATTTTCTCAGTGGATAGACCAGATGGTAGGTGATGGCCTGCGACCAGGCTTGGAATACAGTCGGCGAGATTGTTCTCGACGAGCAGATCGAGGAGTATCTGGACAAGAGGAACGAGGAAAAGAACTATGGACGGGCAATGCGGTCAGGAAAGTTCGAGATGATGCCGTCAACAGCGAGAGAGACTGCGTGCCGGATGTCGTCGAGCGCGTCTGCCGTGTAGACAAAGACGCGCAGGCCCGCCTGATGAAATGTGTCTACGAGCGCGGGCGTGGCGGTGTCGTGCCGGAGACCGACATGTGAAGATCCAGACGCGATCGCGCAGGCCACGGGAGTTCTGGGCAGTCTGCCGAAGAGCACCATGAGAGGGGCCGCCGGGTCGGATGCCCGAACATGTGCAAGTTCTTCGTGCAAGAAAGACGCATAGATAACAGGCCCTCCGAACTCAGCCTCACGCACCGCTTCAACCGCCTGCCGAGCCGCTCCTGTGATCTTGAGTTCCACCATGAGCCCTGCTTTTCCCCTGACCACATTGAGTACTTCCTCAAGTGTTGGAATGGACTCGTCGTTCCCCGCGTTCAGTTTCTTGAGTTCCCGCAGTGACAAGCGATCGACCCGGCCCTTCCCATTGGTGGTCCGATTGACCGTCTCATCATGAAGGATCACGAGCACCCCGTCCGCGGTGCAACGTACGTCGACCTCTATAAAATCGACTCCGAGGGCGATCCCTTTCCGAATCGCAGCCAAGGTGTTTTCCGCCGCATATCCCGCGGCCCCACGATGGCCGATTCTTAACACCCTTCGCATGGAGGCCTCCTGAATCCAAGATCGAGCGGGTCCATCCTCCCGAGGCTATTGGATTGGTGGCGCCAATCGAAGATTATTCGCCTCCAGATTTTCAAGATAGTCCTTCATTCGTTTTCGTTCCCGGGTCTTCACCTGTTCGATCACCTTGCGATCGATCTCCAGTAATCCGAGTCCGGGAGGGATTTCGTCCGGGCGTATGACAAACAGGTTTACGCCACGCTCCTTGGCCTTTACTTGGGCTTCCTTGAGGCGGTGATGGATATACCGCTCGTTTAAACGCGAAAGGTCGTTCAATTCCAGCAGGTCTCGCAGGGGATTGGGTTCGATACGAACATTCTGCTTTGGGACATTGAGAAAGAGAAAGATCGTATCGCATCCCACATTGAAGGCTTCTTCGACTGGAAGGGGATTCGCGAGATCGGCATCGAGATATCGGTAGCCGTCCATCTCCACCATCTCGAACAAGGGGTAGAGGGCCATGGATGCGCGAATGCGTGTAAAGAAGAGGTCGTATTTGGTTTTCCGGCTTCGTGCGTCCTCGGTCCCGTCCATTGTCAGATCGGGGTCCTTGTTGGAAAAGACCACGGTCGCGCCGTCTTCGTATCGTTCAGCGAGGATGTGCCACACGACGGGGCTTGTGAGTACCTTCTGCAGATCGAACTCCTCACCGAGTCTGGCCAGGAGCGGGAATGGATCCAGGAAGGATTTCATCCTCTTGAGCTCAAAATACTTATCCACCTCATTGAACGCCTCTTGGACTTCAGGCGCCTGCACGAGCCGTCGGAACGACTTGCTCGGGGAGGCAAAGGCATCCATGAGACGAAACACGAAGCTTACCGTACGGCCTGCAGCGCGAAACGGCATGCGCACACAAAAGGAGATCACCAGTGGCAGGAATTTAAGCGCTCGCCTCAGATCATGGAGAATCGAGCCGCTCGGCCCCCAGCCTTGAGCGACTTCTGGGAACACCCCTAAGAAACGCGCTACTTTTTCCCGGATGAATGGATGGACTTCGTAGATTGCTTCGGGGGAGGTGATATAGTCTTCCCAGATCCGAAGCGTTTTCGCGGCCCCGGCTTCCCCGGGATGTTCGACAAATCCAAGCGCGTTGCAGGTTCCGGCTGAGGCACTCACGATATGGGTGGGACGGAAACCGGCATGAACCAGTTCAGAGGCCGTAACCGCCTGAAAGACGGCCTTGCACCCACCTCCACAAAAGACAAACAGGACATTCCCGTATTTATTCGAAAGCTGATCAGACATGTGAGTTCTCCGCCTGGATGTTTTCTGCATACCGGTGTTGTACGGAGGCCGGAGGGCTCTGCAACCCACGCCATGCAGAGGCAAGGGCATCAGGCGCATTCCGCACTGGACCTGCGTCAGATCGCGAAGGAGCAGACCCGATGATTACATATGATGTCTGCATTGTCGGGGGAGGGGTGGTCGGATGCGCCATTGCCAGGGAGTTGTTGCGTCGACCCTGGGACAGGCCCCTCCGCATCGTTGTGTTTGAACAACATGATCGGGTAGGCGCAGAGACCAGCAGCCGCAACAGCGGGGTGCTCCATAGCGGAATCCACGAACATCCCTGTTCGCTGAAGGGACAACTGGCGCGAGAGGGAAGCGCCATGGCCGTCTCGTACGCCGTAGCGAAAGGCATCCCGCTGCTCAGAACGGGGATGGTCATTGCGATTTCATGGGAGGATGTCCGGCGGGGCCTGTGGCGTGAGTTCTCCATGCTGCGGCGCTTATGGGTCAATGCCTGGAGGACGAACATCCGGCTGTCGTTCGTGACGCCATCGGGTTTGCATGCGTGGGAACCGAATCTCCACGCCTGCTGCGGGATCATCATTCCAAGCGTTGCAGTCATAGATTCCCTGGCCTTCGTGCAATCGTTGCAGACCGACTCGGAAGCGACCGGGGCCGAGTTTGCATTCAAGAACCGGGTCATTGGCATCGACGAAGATGCCACGGACTATATTGTCACCACCGATCGTCAGAGGGTCCGCGCGGCATGCGTGATTAATGCCGCTGGACTTCACGCCGACGATGTCGCGGCCTTTGCCTTGGATAACAAGAAGTATACCATCAGTCCGTTGCGGGGTGAGTATTACGAGCTGGTCACTCCAGTGAAGCAAGGCCTCATCCGACGCTTGGTGTATCCTGCGCTGCCTCCTCACGCGACAGGTAAGGGGATACACTTCAGCCCCCGTCCGAACGGACAATTGTTTATCGGACCGAATGAGGTGCCAGTCGAAGACAAGACAGATTACCTGTCGCACAAGACACCGCCGGGCCTATTCGTCGACGCGTTGCAAAAATTCCTCCCGACCCTGGACGAACGCGATCTCCGCTGGGCCTATTCGGGGATTCGCCCCCGACTGGTCGCTTCAGACGGACAGAAGAGCGACTTCATCGTTTCGGTAGACAGGGAAGCCCCGCCCCTCATCAACCTGATCGGCATCGAGTCGCCCGGACTCTCTGCCTCGCTGGCGCTTGCCCGGTATGTGGCTGAGCTGCCATGCATTCAGAAACGGTTCAGCCAGTCTGGTGCATGGCCTCCATCCCGGCATGCCTAGGAACGTAGGAGGGGGGCACTCGTACGTTCTTCCACACGCAAGATCCGGTGCAGGGTCTTCCCAAGAAGGGTCTTAGGAAGTTCGGTGCGAAACTCAACCTTTCTGGGCATTTTGTAGGCGGCCAGGTAGCGCCGGCAATGTGTGAGGAGGTCGTCCGCAGATACAGAGTGGGCGGTGACGACGACAAACGCCTTGATTGATTCGCTCCCGTCCCTGAGCTGGACTCCGATGACCGCGGCCTCAATGACATGTCGATGAAGCATGAGTACCTGTTCGACCTCGGAGGGATAGACATTAAATCCTGACGTCGACAGGATCATGTCCTTCTTCCGATCGACGATATAGAAGAACCCGTCTTGATCTGCACGTGCGATGTCGCCAGTCGCGAGCCACCCGTCTGGCTTCAGCGCAGTTGCCGTTTCCATAGGGTTGTTCCAGTATCCCTGCATCACTTGCGGGCCGCGCACCCAGAGTTCGCCGACCTCCCCTATCGGGACCTCCTGGCCCGTCTCATCGACGATTTTCGCCTCGGTGTTTGCAATGGGCAATCCGATGGATCGCTTGACCGAGAGTCCGCGTGCAATGTTGCAATGGGTAACCGGGGACGCTTCGGACAGACCGTATCCCTCGATGATCAGGTGGCCGGTCCGTTCTTTGAATTTCTTGAGGAGCTCATAGGGGAGGGCGGATCCGCCGCAGATCACAAACCTTGCCGCAGAAAAATCT
>JANYAJ010000174.1 GCA_025361385.1 Nitrospira sp. | reverse complement strand
CGGGAGGAACAGCAACGCGCCCACACCGATCAGGTTGCCGACAAATCCCATCCAATCGTAGTAGGCTCGCTCCTCGTCTTTTTTCGCCCCCATGAACATATAGGCGGCGATCAGACCTGCCACAAACCCGCCGAACGTCACGTTACCAACGAGGCGATGGAGATTGAGCGGCATCCAGCTATAGTTGAAGATCTTGTCCCACAAACTCGCGGTCGCGAGGAACTCTTGCGGCGAGATACCCTCGGCCTTCACCGGCGTATTCATAAACGAGGTCGGGCCGTCGATGACGAACAGCGTGATCGTGCCGATCAGATTCAGGAGCACCCCGAGGGCGATATGCCGGGCCTTCTTTTCACCCTTCCAGGAATCCCATGTATAGAAATACATGTACAGCAAGATGGTCTCGCTGATGAACAGCAACGGGTAGATCACCGCGAATAGCAGATAGAAGTGATTGATCAGCCACGTCGTGAACTGTGGGTAGGTCGCGAGCAGCACGAATATAAAGAGGCCCCCGGTGAGGGCGGTCATGCTGTAGAGAATGACCGTGACCTTCGTGACCTCTTTCGCTAAACGATCGTACCGAGGATCTTGCTTCCGATACCCCAACCATTCCGAGATTACGACAAAGATTGGGGCACCGAGAATGAATCCCGCAAACAGGATGTGAAGCTGGGCGACGATCCATACCGCGGTTCGATTCCCTGTATAAGGGAACTCCACGGGAGGCGCGCCAGGAGCTTGGGCATACGCCACGCCTCCGAACAACGCCAGAAGCGCGAATGCCGCCATGAGACTGCGCTGCCACGTTTTCATGATGTTTCGCCACCCCTCCTCACTAGATTGATATCAGCCTACTTGCCTGCCGGTGCCGGAGCAGCGGGCGCTGCTGCCGGAGCTGCAGTTGGTGCCGCTGCAGGAGCCGCAGCCGCAGGAGCAGCCGACATGCTCGCCGCATCAACCCAGGACTTCTTCTCGTTGTCCCAGGCCTTGCCAGCCAAGCCGAAGTTCCGCTCAAACAAGACGAGCTTCCAGCGATCTTCGTCTGACAGCTTGCTCTTCCAGGCCTTCATCTTCGTATTGGGCACCCCTTCTGAAATCCTCCAGAACCACACGGAATCTGAATAGAGGCCCATCCGATCGCCCTTGCGGAAGTCACGGGCACCAGCCTTGACCGGCTTGCCGTCCTTGCCATGGCAGCTCGCGCAATTCACATCGGGGTTCGTGTCGCCGATGAAGAGCTTCCGTCCCTCTTCCAGCTTAGCGGCATCAGTCCACCAACCGGCAGGCATATGCTTATCTGCGTACTCGGCAGGCGCTGGAGGCGGCGGAACGACCGGCCCCTCACTCTCTCCACCACCGCACGCCGCCATAAAGAGCCCCGCCCCCAACACCACCGCCAACTGCGCAAACTTGATTTGCTTCATATCCATGCCATACTCCTTTTTTCACAACCACATCGATAACGAGTCAACTTCACATTAGGGCGAAAAAAAACGCTTTCACCGGGAGGATAATCTCCCCTGCAAAAGCGCTGATCCCAACGAGTCCTCTAACGCCACTCGTACCCCCTGCCAACATCAACCCACTAATCCAGCGAGACGTATATCCGCCCCGCGGACCGCTTCGGCTATTTCTTACGCTTGCCCTGAGACGTCCCTCGCTTCTGTTCCCGCTTCCGCCATGAGCGAATCATCTTCAATCCCACGAACCCACCGGCAGCTGCGGCAACGGCACCCAATCCTCCGTAGACCCACATTGGAACGCGTTCCCGATCATGTATACAGCCGGTTCCAAAGTTGACATGGACTTTTCGCTCTGCCTCCAGATCCTTCGGATCAAACGAAATCTTCTGCTCCTGCTGCTCCCCCCTGGCTTCAACCAGCAGCGGATCGCCTAGATTATCGTTATGGAGATGAAACGCCGCCTTGTAGTACCCATCTCCGTCGGTCTTCACGATCTGGCCGTAGGAGATTCTCGTATCCTTCACGAGCACGTCTATATTTGCGCTGCCCTTCCCATCCGTCCCGCAGACAAAACCTTCGACCGTAAATCGGTGATCAGCTTCATGCGTTGCAGAAACAACCGATGGGAGACCGCCTACTATGGCTATGGCCAGGACCCACTCCCGCCACCGCGATTCATTCTGTGCGATCTGTCTACGCCTCATGAGCTCTGGACTGACGCCTTTTTCGGTCGCCGAACTCTTGCATCCGGCCCACACAGCAGAAAGTCTGCAGCAATGAGCCAGGCCATTTTGAGGCCGACCCTTTTAACATAGCCCCTACTCTTTGTCAACGAATCGACAGCCCAATTCAACAAGCCAGCAAGCCCCATTCCCTGCACTAGGAGCGGGCTATTCAAGATATGTCTGTATAGAAGAACGAGCGGGAAAAAGATAGAGCTAGAAAGCAGAGAGGCTAGAGAATTCCGCGCGCTTGTGCGTCCGCGGCAACACGTTCCACTTCGGCCCGTCGCTCAGAATCCTTCTTCGCGATCCAGGTTTCCCAGGATTTCCCCGTGGCCGTGTCCTCACCGGTGAAGGCAATGGAGGTGATCTGGTCGTACCGAATGCGACGAGCAGGAGAGCTGTCAGAAGGGAATACTTCGAGAGAGGAATCGGAACCGCTGACCTGGCGATTGAAAAGATACCCGCTGAGCGATTCCCCCGACTTCAATATGGCGGTCACATCGCCACGATAGTCGAACGCCAGCTCCACAGCTTCCGCAAGCTCAGCAAAAGAAGCCGGCTGAAATACACGGCCTTCCAGCGAGGCCGCGACACCATCACTATGGTTCTTGGTATCAGTCATAAAAGAACGTCTTTCGTGAAACGTGAAGCGTATCTCGCAGACAAGGATAATCCCGACTGCGAACGACGAGAGACGAGCGACGCTTCACGCTAGCTGTCATCGCGAGGTAGGGAGCATCGTTAACTTCACAGTCCGGCCAAACCCGGACAACGTGCCAAAGGTATCTTCGACTGCCGACGCTTCATAGCCGCAATGCACCATGCAATCGGCGCATTTCTCATTTCGCCCCGTCCCGTAGTGATCCCATTCCGTGCTATCCATCAGCTCACGGAACGTCTTCGCATAGCCTTCCTGAAGCAAGTAGCAGGGCTTCTGCCACCCGAATACGTTATAGGTTGGATTGCCCCAAGGCGTGCATTCATACTCCCGGCGCCCCATCAAGAAATCGAGGAACAGCGGTGACTGATTAAACTGCCACCCCTTCTTCGGACTCCCCAAAATACGGGAAAATAATTCCCTTGTGCGTTCTCGCTTCAAAAAATGCTGTTGGTCCGGCGCCTTATTGTAGCTGTACCCCGGCGAGATCATCATGCCTTCGACGCCGAGTTCCATCATCGCATCGAAAAACTTGCGCACGCGCTCAGGATTGGCATCATCGAAGAGCGTCGTATTGGTGGTCACCCGATGTCCCCGCTTCAACGCCGCCTTGATGGCCTTCACCGCGACGTCATAGACGCCATCCCGGCACACCGCCAGATCGTGCTCATCTTTCAGTCCATCCATGTGGACGCTGAACGTGAGGAACTTCGACGGCTCATACTCATCGAGTTTCCGTTCCATCAGAATCGCATTGGTACAGAGATAGACGTACCGTTTCTGTGCGACCAGCCCGCGAACAATCGATGCCATTTCGGGATGGATCATCGGCTCTCCGCCGGGAATGCTGACGATCGGGGCTCCGCATTCTTCCGCCGCAGCCCAGCATTGCTCCGGAGTAAGTCGCTTATCCAGCACATGGTCCGGGTACTGAATCTTTCCGCAGCCGGCACAGGCCAAATTACACCGGAATAAGGGCTCCAGCATCAACACGAGCGGATACCGCTTCACCCTGGTGAGCTTCTGGGTGAGCACGTACTTCGTGACTGTAAACATCTGGGAAAGTGGAACGGCCATTCCTCTCTCTCCTTCTACTTATGCTGTTTGTATAGTGAGCAACTGCGAACCGCAGCTGGACTTGCGAGCAAGAAACGGCACAGATCGTAACACTCTCATCCCCTGTCGTCAATTTGGAGGCGCCGGGCGGGTTCGAACCGCCGAATCGCAGTTTTGCAGACTGCTCCCTTAACCACTTGGGTACGGCGCCCCGCACGCATTATAGCGGGCACTCTTCCTCTATCTCAACTTGCCATTTCAGAAATGCGCAGGAGACGTGACGAATAGATGATCAGCGGTTGGGCAACAC
This sequence comes from Nitrospira sp., assembly GCA_025361385.1. Classification (GTDB taxonomy): domain Bacteria; phylum Nitrospirota; class Nitrospiria; order Nitrospirales; family Nitrospiraceae; genus Palsa-1315. The sequence goes on along the minus strand of JANYAJ010000174.1, from coordinate 12,115 downwards.
AGGGATTTCTTTTCCAAGCGTGGTAGGCTCATCCGACTGCGAACTCATCGATTCCCATCCTTCGTTCGAAGGGACCACGACCGTCCCATTCCCTTCAGCTTCCTTTTCCTTGGCCATCAACTCGACCTCTTGAATCAGCGTGTCCATCAACTCTTCGATGGGCACCTTGCGAACGAGCTTGCCCTTCTTGAAGAGGATCCCCTTGCCTTCACCACCGGCAATCCCGATATCCGCTTCCTTCCCCTCGCCAATCCCGTTCACGACACAGCCAAGGACCGACACATTCAACGGGGTCGTGATATGGCCGAGCTTCTTTTCCAATTCGTTGGCCAGCTTCACCACATCGATCTCAACACGGCCACAGGTTGGGCAAGCGATGACATTGATCCCTCGATGGCGAAGTTCGAGCGACTTCAAGATCTCGAACCCTACCTTGACTTCTTCAACCGGATCAGCAGCCAGCGACACGCGCAGCGTGTCGCCAATTCCCTGCGAGAGCAAGTATCCAAGCCCCATGGTCGACTTGACGGCCCCCGTCATCGCCGTTCCCGCCTCTGTAATACCGATATGCACAGGATAGTCGGACTGATGGGCAAATAACCAATAGGCATCAATGGCATGATGCACATCGGATGCCTTCAACGACACCTTCATATTCGTAAACCCAACGTCCTCTAACGCGTGGACGGCGTTGAGCGCTGATTCGGCCAAGGCTTCGGGTGATGGCCAGCCATACTTGTCCAGCAACGGCCGCTCAAGAGACCCGCCGTTCACGCCGATGCGCAAAGGAATGCCCCGCTCATTCACAGCCTTAATGACTTCTTCGACTTTCCACCAAGCCCCAATGTTGCCGGGATTGATCCGAACGCAGTCGACAACCTCGGCGGCTTTCAATGCCAGCCGATGGTCGAAGTGGATATCCGCGATCAACGGCACGGTCATCGCCGCTTTGATCTTAGGCAACACCGCCGCCGCTTCGTCGTCCGGCACGGCCACACGGATAACTTCACACCCTGCGGCCTCCAGCTGGCGAATTTGCTCGATCGTCGCGACGACATCTCGCGTGTCAGTCGAGCACATCGACTGCACGGACACGGGCGCATCTCCGCCGATCTTGAGCTTTCCGACCGTGATCTGCCTGGTTTTCCGTCTAGTAATATGCATCGTGTTTTTTCTACTGTCTTCCTCTTAGCTCCCCTGCTCGTCTCCATGCGGCAGCCGATCGGCCAAGGTGGCAAGCGTGCGCTGTTCCCGTGAGGGAGCCTGCGCCTGACCAATCAATTCCTTCACGCTCTGATAAATGCCTTCCGCCGTCAACCCATACCGCTCGCGCAGGAAGTCTTGCGGTCCTTGCTCGATGTACCAATCCGGCAACCCAAGGACCTTCGTCCTCACATCCGTCACGCCACCGTCTGACAGGGCTTCGAGTACTGCTGAACCGAACCCACCCATTTTACTGCCTTCTTCAACGGTCACGACATAGCGAACTTTTTTCGCGACCCCAACGATCAAATCCTGATCCAACGGCTTCACAAAACGCGCATTCACGACCGCTGTTGAAATACCTTCTGCTTCAAGCCGTTTTGCGGCCGTCACTGCATGCCAGACCGACACACCGATCGCGACAATCGCGACATCTGTGCCTTCCTGCAAAAGTTCACCCTTCCCGATCGGCAAGGCCTTCGGTTCCTGATCCATCGTCACGCCCAAGGTCAGCCCTCGAGGATACCGTACTGAGGCTGGCCCATCATGCCCGACGCAGGTTTTCATCATATGCTGCAACTCATTTTCATCCTTCGGCGCCATGACCACCATGTTCGGCATGTGGCGCAGGAACGCATAATCGAACGCCCCATGGTGAGTCGTCCCGTCTTCCGCCACTAACCCGCCGCGATCGATGCAGAAAGTTACCGGAAGGTTTTGCGTCGCAACGTCGTGCACCACCTGGTCGTACGCCCGCTGCAAGAAGGTGGAATACATGGCCACCACAGGACGGAGGCCCTGCGTCGCCAGACCAGCCGCAAACGTCACCGCATGCTGTTCGGCAATACCCACATCATAAATCCGGTCCGGGAACTCCTTCTCGAAAATATTCAGGCCGGTCCCTTCACACATCGCAGCCGTAATCGCGACGATGCGCTTATCGTGACGGGCCAGCTTCACCAATGATTCGATGGCGATCTGCGTATAAGACGGTCGAGCCGCTTTCTTGGCCGGCGCCCCGGTTTCCCGCACAAAAGGCGGACAGGCATGGAACCAAACCGGATTGTTCACCGCAGGCTCATACCCCAACCCTTTTTTCGTGATGACATGGAGCAACACAGGCCCCCTCATCTTCAACACATTCTCCAAGGTGGGCAACAGATGCTCAAAGTTATGGCCGTCGATCGGTCCGGCATACCTGAACCCAAGTTCTTCAAAGAGCAGACCGGGAAGGATCGCGCCTTTCGCCAATTCTTCGGCTCGGCGAGCCCACTTCTGCATGTCCTGCCCAATATGGGGAATCTTTCCCAACAGCTGCCCTGTTTCCTCTCGCATCTTCGTGTAAAACTCTCCGGTAAAGGTCCGGTTCAAATACGAGGAAATGGCTCCAACATTCTTCGAAATGGACATTTGATTGTCGTTCAGGATGACCAGGAAATCTTTCCCTAACCCTCCAGCATGATGCAGCCCTTCCAGCGTCATCCCGGCGGTCATGGCGCCATCCCCGACGACACAGACGACCTTATGATGCTGCGCCAATTGCTCACGGGCAGCGACCAACCCAAAGGCGGCGGATACGCCGGTACCCGCATGGCCTGCGTTGAACGTATCGTAGACACTCTCTTCGCGCTTGGTGAAGCCGCTCATACCCCCGTACTGCCGGAGCGTATGAAATTGCTCCCGGCGCCCGGTGAGGAGTTTATGCGCGTAGGCTTGATTGCTGGTATCCCAGACGATTTTATCTTGTGGCGTATCGAGCAGATAGTGCAATGCGACCGTCAGTTCAATCACTCCAAGGTTCGAGGCCAGATGGCCTCCGACATTAGAGACCACGCCGATAATCTGCTCCCGCAACTCCTGGCACAAAACAGGAAACTGCGCTGGTGAGAGCCGTTTCAGATCAGCCGGGCTGTGAATGGTCTTCAAGATCGACATAGCAGATGCTCCTTTGCATAAAGGCATGGGTCTGTAAGAAGAGCTGGGTTCAGATACGCACTGGCGAAGCAACGTAGCAGCTTACATGTGAACAGCTCGGATTTTCACATGGAACTCCCATGTTGTCAAGCGGTTAGCCAGCCTACACCCCGCACGCCCCATCTCACTCATGACTCGACTCGATGAGTGAAGACCGTCGAGAGCGTACAGTCTTCCGACCCACCAGTGATGAAGCCCACATTCTCGACGCCGGAGACCTGCCAAAGCAGGTGCAGGTGCAGTTGATCGGTACATCAAGCGCCATCTTCAGTCGGACAGCTGTGCCGTACCGAATAAACAATCCGGACCGGACTGTTTCGAATTTCATGACCGCACTTGATTCAGGCGCAATTCATTGAAGATCGACGCAGTATCTGCCAACTCTACTCGCACATCGACCGTACCTTGACTTACCACCGTCACGCGATCGCCAGGTATTCCCAGAGCCAACATCTGGAGCGGCTAAAAGTTCCGAACCGGGAATGCCCAAGCCCTTCGGCATAGCTGCTGCGCAGCCAAGCTCCAAGCCCTCTCTCCCGCCACCAGAAGAGCCTCACCGCAACTGCAGGATCAAGACCCCACCTACGCCACGACAGCGACGAAGGTCAGTAAGGGAAATCCAACCCCGCATAGATCGCACCACCTTCCCGGCTGTAGCCGTAGTCGACGCGTCCGACGACATTGGGCCGCACGATGCCGCGGAATCCGACACCCGGAGTCATGCGATAACTCTTAAAGCTGACGTCCTTATAGTCATTGAAGACCTGTCCTGTATCCAGGAACGGCGCGACTTCGAAATCCGCGATGACGCCCGCAACCCTCGTCCTCGCCAAATGAATCCGCTCCTCGATGCTGAGCGACACAAGATGCTTGTCGATGAAACGATCGCCACCAAACCCCCGGAGGTTGTTTTGTCCACCCAAGGAGCTTTGCTCGAAGAACGGAACCTGTGTCCCGATTGTCGCCTGAAGATCCGCCCGCACGACGAGAATCGCGCGCTTCGACTCGCTCGGGAACAGTTTCTTGACCTCGACTTCGTAGCGAGAGTAGACGGGATGATCCCCATTGCGAATATTCTGATTCACTTCTGCATAAGCCGTTACGGCCATGCCGTCGGTCGGGGTGACAAGACTGTTGCGCGTATCGTAATAAAACGTCGCCCGGTGGCCGAGAATCAGCGACTCGCCTTGCACGCCATCGACCGTCGAAAATCGGTCGCCGGTAAAGGGGAGATCGGTGCCGCCTTTTTGCAGGCTTACATCCCGAAAACGCTGGCCAATGGAAATCTGGGTAACCTCGTTGGCATAGACCCCGAATCGCCAGTTTAGCCGCCCTTCCCGCGCCGTATAGTTCGTTTGTTGAGGCTCAGAGGTCGCTTCTCCTAACCCGAAAAAACGAGAGGTGGCATTCTTGAAAAACGAGGCACCGAAGTTCAGCGAGTAGCGTCCATGACTGAAGGCTGGATCGGCATAACTGAATACCAGTTTCCGCTCGATCCGCTCCGTGAAGGAGCCGATGAAACGAATCTCACGCCCCCCCGGTTCGTAGCGAAAGAGGTTGAGCGCCCCGCGCGTCCCGACGATGGAATTGTGAACGACCATCGGGGCGACGATGTACTTCAACTCTCCGTCAGGGTCCGTGATCAAAATCGGCGTGATCAGCCCGACATCGTTCCCATCGTTCTTGCTGGTCGATACGGACGGAACCGGAAAGTATTGAACGTCGGCTCGTACGTCCTCAGGCAGCGAGGCGACACTCGCCGCAAGAAACAGGAGGGCAACGGCGATACAGCCGCGCAAGCTTGGCATGGAGTTCCTGGAGATCTCTACGGGGCTTTGATCTTATCGGATTTCTTGCGGAGCTGATCGACCAAGTCGGCATAACTTGAGGAGCGGAGAATTTTGGCGAACTGTCCACGGTAATTACTCACCAAACTCACGCCGTCCACCACCACATCGTAGACTCGCCACTCCACACCCCTATTGAGCAAGCGGTAATCGAGAGGGATTTCGGTCTTGCCGGTCAGGACCTTCGTCCGCACCTCGGCAAACTCCTTATCGACCCGTTCATTAAGGTACTGCACTCCCTCACCAGAATAGGTCTCGACCTTGTCGGCATAGGAATTCGTCAAGAGCGTCTGGAACAGAGCGACGAACTCTTGTTTGTCTTTATCGGCGAGCGTATTCCAAGGAGCCCCGAGCGCCCGTCTCGACATTTCAGGATAATCGAACCGGTCCCCGACAACCTGCTCCAATCTCTTCCGGCGCTCTTCAGCTCGTGCCGGCTGTTTCAATTCCTTGTCCTGAATGACCCTGAGCACCTCGTCGATGGTGCTCTTCATGGCCTCGGTCGCGCCACCAGCGACTGCAGGCTGGAGCGCCACGACGCTGAGCAACAATAGCAAACAGGCCATCCCACTCGCGGCCCTTGCCCAACCCCATCCCTGCGCTGATCGACCGGCAGACCCCTGGATCTCCATGGATACTCCTCCCCCCTGCTAAACGCCCGTCTGTTCTCTACGATCGGATGGTCAGTTCACTTTGCCATGCACGTACTGACTCACCAACTCCTCAAGATCGAGGCCCGATTCGGTATCCCGTATCGTATCCCCCGGCTTGAGCGGATCGCCACCCCCCCCCGGAGACAGCGCGAGAAATTTCTCTCCGATGATGCCCCGCGTTTTGATAGAGGCAATCGTGTCGGTGTAGAGCTTGACGGTGTTATTAACCGCCAACTTCACCATCGCACGATCCTCCTTGAGCACAATCCCGCGTACCCGGCCGACTTCGACGCCGGCGATTTCGATCGTCGAACCGGGCTTGAGCCCCGAGGCCGTATTGAACTGCGCGTCGACCTCATAGACGTCGCCGCTGACCAGCTCGAGTTTCCCGAGCTTGACCGCCAGATAGCCGAGGCACAAGATGCCGACGAGCACGAACACACCAACCACCATCTCCAGCTTGGCTTTTTCCATCCTCAGTACTCCCCCTCTCACCCAACGAGCGATCCAGGCAACGCCACAGTCCCACCGACTGAAATAAATTCGTGAATCTCCGGATCGGTGGTCCGCTGGAACTCAGCGGCCGGGGCCATCAACGCAATCTTGCCTTTCCGAAGCATCGCCACCCAATCGGAAATCCCAAAGATCTCTGGAATTTCATGGCTGACCATCACCGCCGTAAAACCGAACCGCCGCTGCATCGTGACGATTAAATCGTGAATTGATTTCGCCATCAACGGATCCAGCCCGGTCGTGGGCTCATCGAAGAGAATGATTTCAGGCTCCATGACCAGCGCCCGTGCCAATCCTGCCCGTTTCCGCATGCCCCCGCTCAACTCGGCAGGGAGCTTGTGTCCCATCCCCTCCAGCCCGACTTCCCCCAGCTTTTCCTCAACCCGTTTGGTCACCGCCGAGCCCTTCATGCGCAATTTCTCGCGCAATGGAAAGGCCACGTTCTCGAAGACGGAAAGAGAATCGAATAACGCGGCGCCTTGAAACAGCATGGCAAAACGTTTCCGCACATCGTTCAACCTTGTGCCCGACAACCGGGAGATCTCCACATCACCGACCCACACCTCGCCGCGATCCGGTTGCATCAGCCCGATCATGTGCTTGAGGAGCACACTCTTTCCCTCTCCACTGCGGCCGATAATGGTCGTCAGCTTGCCGACGGGGATCGAGAGATCGACGCCCTGTAACACCGGTTGCCCACCCAGCTTTTTTTCGACGCCAACGAGCTTGATCATGAGTATTAGAGCAAGACCGAGGTGAGAAAATAGTCCCAGACGAGGATGAGCACCGACGACAAGACGACGGCCTCCGTCGTGGCACTTCCCAATCCCTCGGCACTCTGTCTCGTGTAGAATCCTTTATAGCAACAGATCCAACTGATGATCAGCCCGAAGCTGATCGACTTGAGAATGCCGCCGTAGATATCTTTCCATTCCACCGCCGATTCGATCGAGTTCCAGTAGGCCCCTTCGCTCACGCCCAACAAATCCACTCCGACGAGGGATCCGCCATAGATACCGACCACGTCGAAGATCGCCACGAGCAACGGCACCCCGATCACGCCCGCCACCAATTTCGGTGCGATCAGATATTGCATCGGGTTGATCGCCATCGTATCGAGCGCATCGATCTGCTCCGTAATCCTCATAATGCCGATCTCAGCGGTCATGGCTGAACCAGCCCGCGCCGTCACCATCAACGCCGCCAACACGGGCCCCAACTCCCGGATCATGCTCAACGCCACCGCAGAACCCAGCAACCCCTCGGAACCGAACTTCCGCAAACTATAATAGCCTTGAAGCGCCAGCACCATCCCCGTAAAGCCCGCCGTCAACACAACGACAAACACGGACTTATACCCGATGAAGTGGAGCTGTTTCATGATTTGATGGAATCGAAACGGAGGCCGCACCAGCCAGGCACAGGCCGACAGCACAAACAACAACATGCGCCCCATCTCCTGTATACGGAGGATGGCCCGCGCACCCAGCTGTTCAATCACATTCGTCATCAGTTACCTAGACAAGCGAGGAGATTCGATGTCCGACTTTGCGTAAAGTTGAAACCATTCGGTCAATCGATCCGCTGCTACTCGGCTCTGTGTTCGCAGCCGATTCAGCCCTACGAAGCCAGTGGGGTGGCGGATGAGCGCCCAGATACCTTTCATCCAGCCAGTGGGCCTGAGAAAGAGGTTGAAGTCAAGAGGGAGATCTTCATCCACGAGATCGGAAACCGTCCGCACGATCGCCATCGGCACACCGCGTTCGCGAGCCACCGATGCCAGCGCGGCGCTTTCCATATCGAGCCCCGTCGCGTCAGTCAAACGACGCAGCCGGCGCTTGCCTTCGGCCTGCCATACCACAGTCGGCCCTGACACGATTGTTCCCACTCGCACCGCCATCCCCGCATCCTCTGCCACGGCGAGAAGACCTGAGCGCACAGCCTCGTCACACAATATCGAGCCATGCCCCGTCGTCCCCATTTCGTCACTCGGCACAGATGACACGGCGGTCCCAACGATGAGGTCTCCCACTTGAGCCGGTATCAGCGCGCAGGCAAAACCCGTGGATAGAACCAACGACATCGGCTGCGCCTTCAGCACCTTTTCAGCAACCGCACTGGCCGCAGCGGGGCCGACGCCGGTTTGAATAAGCCAGTAGGCGCGCTGCCCCTGGTGCCCAATCTGACAGCGGACTCCGGCAATGGTCGTAACACGATCCGTGGCGATTGCACGCTGAACGGCCTGGAGTTCCCAGCGAGTCGCGACAAAGATAGCGATGGGATCCATCGAAGGTCCTACAGGAGGCTGCCCCACGCCAGCAGGAGAGGAGGTCGGCGAAGCGATCAACGATCGGCTCGATGACACCCGGATGCCAAGACCTGTTCACGCACTTCATCGGCCCGCATGTGTCCGCGCGTCCGTAAATTTCGGTACATGGCCAAGGCCCACAGCGGGAAATATTGGCAATACCAGTGGTAGCGGAGATAAAACACCCGTGGGAATCCGGTCCCTGTATGGCGAACCTCTTCCCATGAACCATCCTTGAGTTGATGACGGAGCAGATACTGAATGCCGCGAGCGACGCTGAAAGCGTCGGTCATCCCGGCCGACATCAGGCCCATGATGGCCCAAGCCGTTTGAGACGGGGTACTGTCTCCCTTCCCGCTCCACGCAGGATCATCGCCGTACGAATGACAGGACTCGCCCCAGCCGCCATCGGGATTCTGTTTCGATTCAAGCCAAGAGACCGCACGCTGAATATAGGGCTCCGAAAGATCCACCCCGATCGCTCGCAGGCCTGCCAGAACGGACCAGGTACCATAGATGTAATTGACGCCCCACCGGCCATACCAACTGCCATCGGCTTCCTGCTCTCGCTTCAGAAACCGGAGCGCCGGCCCCACAGCAGGGTGTGTCTGATCGTAGCCCAGCGCGGCAAGCATCTCGAGGCAACGTCCCGTCAGGTCGGACGTACTGGGATCGAGCAAGGCATGGTGATCGGCAAAGGGGATGTAGTTGAACACGATACGATTATTATCTTTGTCGTATGCGCCCCAGCCGCCATCGGACCCTTGCATGGCGAGCACCCAGTTCGTTCCCCGCTGAATCGATTCTTGCAGTTCAGAAGTCTGAGCCATTCGAACTTTCGACAAGGCCATCAACACGACGGCCGAGTCATCCACATCGGGATAGAGCTCGTTCTCAAACTGGAAGTACCAGCCTCCCGGTTCTGCGTTGGGGGCCGAGAACTTCCAATCTCCAACCGTTTTTGTCTGGCGGGAAGCCAAATACGCAGCCGCTTTCTGGAGCGAGGGATGGTCCTGCGGCATCCCGGTTTCAATAAAAGCATTCATCAGTAATGCCGTGTCCCAGATGGGAGAATGGCACGGCTGGAGATGTAGGGCCTCGACGCGCTGATCGCCGATCGACACGATGCTGTAAACTTCCAGCGATTCGATTTCCTGGAATGCCTTCCGGACCAAGGGATCGTCGACCTGGTACCCGAGGCAGCGAAGCGCCACGATCGAGTTCGCCATGGCCGGATAGATTGCCCCTAACCCGCCACTGCCCTTGATATGGTCCAACATCCAGGTGGCCGCCGTATGCAACGCCTTTTCGCGCAACCAACTCAGCGGCATCCGGTCGTAAAGTTTGAGCACTCCGTCCAATTGGACGAAGAAATTATGCGGGGTAAACCACCGTTGATCCTTATTGAACGGTGGCACGTCGCGATAATGAATCTGTGCCCGGGGAAAGACATAGAGTTCGTCGATCCCCTGCTCTTTGGGAATACGGCAGACGGGCTGATTCGCAAACACGACCAACAGGGGAATCAGGACGGCGCGCGACCAATAGGAAATCGCATAGATGCTGAAGTAGAACCGCTTCGGCAGGAGCATGATCTCCGGCGGCATACTCGGAAGGCCTTCCCAATCGTACTGTTCGAACAAGGCCAGGGTGATTTTCGTGAAGACATTCGCACAGACCACGCCGCCCTTGGCATGAATACAGTCACGGGCGCGAAGCATGTACGGCTCATCGGCTGAAATACCGCTCAACTTCAAGGCAAAATAGGCTTTGACCGAGGCGCTGATCTCCGAAGGGCCGCCGTAGAAAATCGGCCAGCCGCCATCGGGCAATTGCATGGCGCGGAGATAGCGCACCGCTTTGCGCTCGCGTTCCGGATCGACCCGATCCAGAAACCTTCGCAGCAACAGATATTCGGAGGTCAGAGTCGTATCGGCTTCAAGCTCCGCAACCCAATAGCCTTCGGATGCATCTTGTTTGGATAGGAACCAGGATTGACTGCGCCTGACTGCGTCGTCGAGCGCATCCACGGGACTCACGGAATGGCTGGGTGGGCGGCGCATCGCAGGATCGATTGGTGTGGATAGCAGGGGCTTGTCCGACACCAGACGTAGCGACGGGGCCTTAGACAACTCGGTCGCCAACCCCAACTTCTCCGGTACGGAGACGAAGAGACTATCCGATAGACGATCCAGAAACGCTCGAATCAGATTCATTATATTGTTCTGTGGAAAGCTGCGGGTGGATGGGACAAGACGAATAACTCGCTTCGTCCCCGTATGGGCTTGAACTACGAGCCGTATGCCCGTAGTACTACCCGTTGTGGGTATATAACAGACACCCTACCCCGAGTCAAGAAACAGAGAGGCGGAAGTCCTCTGAAGTACGCATGTTTTAGCTACTTTGTTCTGCTTAGACCGGCTGCAAGTTCCCCAGTCCCACCGACACGAGTTTTGAAATACCCGGTTCTTCCATCGTGACCCCAAATAAGGAGTCTGCAATTGCCATCGTCCGCTTGTTATGCGTGATGACCATGAACTGTGCATTCGCGGAGAGTTCCCGCAAGACACTGGTAAAGCGCCCAATGTTCTCTTCGTCCAGCGGTGCATCGATTTCGTCGAGGATACAGAACGGCGTCGGCCTGATCAGAAAACTCGCGAAGAGCAAGGCCATCGCCGTTAAAGTCTTCTCACCGCCCGAGAGCATGGTCATACTCTTCAAGCGTTTCCCAGGTGGCTGCACCACGATGTCGACGCCGGGATCCTGTTGCCCACGGCTCTCTGTTGTCTCATCCGCGGGAACCTCGACCAATTGCAGCTCAGCACGGCCCCCAGGAAAGAACTTCACGAACACCTCGCTGAATTTCTGCTGGAGCTCGGCAAAGGTGCTGGCAAACATATCTTTCGTGGTGAGGTTGATCCGCTGAATGATTTCCTTGAGTGAGCTGATGGAGGTGGAGAGATCTTGTTCCTGCGTCGTGAGAAATTGATACCGCTGATCCAACTCCTGATGCTCCTGAATCGCCGCCAAATTAATCGGCCCCAGGCGGTCGAGCTTCTCACGAAGCTTCTGCAATTGCTCCCTCATCGCCATCTCATTCACGGCTGAACGGTCTTCTGGAATCGGCGCCTCGCCGAGAGAGAGCTGCTCAGCCGTCATCTCCACAACCGGGGCATCGAGCAGCGTCGTGAGATCAACCTGGTACGTACCCGAGAGCGTGGACTCGACCGTCCCTAACTGCATCCGAACTTCTGCTTTCTTGACCTCCACCGCCACACGAGACTCACGAAGAGACGATACCGCACGACGAACCTGCTCCAACCCGGCATCGAGCTGCTGCGCCGCCGCCATATCCTGCGCCTGCGATTCCTGCAATTCGACCAACTGTGCCTTCACCTGGGCGGCCGATTCGCCGAACTCACGACAACGCGTTTCTTGATCTTCCCGTTCAGCCCGGCTCTGCTCGATCGAGACCGTCAGCCCTTCGACATGGCGCGTCACGATCTCAATCCGTGCGATCGCGGCCTGTTGTTCCTGCTCAATCCGCAGGAGGTCGCGCCGATGATGCTCGCGAGTCGTCCTAAGATCCTGCGCAACCAACTGCGCCTCGGTGAATC
>JANYAJ010000148.1 GCA_025361385.1 Nitrospira sp. | reverse complement strand
CGCCGCGCGATCGTGTCGCGTCTGAAGATTATGGCTAGCCTCGACATTGCAGAACGGCGAAAACCCCAAGACGGCAAGATCAAGTTCAAGCTGTCAGACACCAAGGAAATTGAATTGCGCGTCGCGACAATTCCGACTGCTGGATATAATGAAGACGTCGTCATGCGTCTGCTCGCAGCCAGCGAGCCCTTGCCCCTCGATAAAATGGGATTTTCAGACCGGAATCTCGCGGCAATCAAGGAGATCGCCGCAAAGCCTTACGGAATAATTCTTTGCGTCGGGCCAACCGGATCAGGTAAAACCACAACCCTGCACTCCGTGCTCGGCTTCATCAATACACCAGACATTAAGATCTGGACGGCAGAAGACCCCGTCGAAATCACGCAGTACGGACTTCGACAAGTGCAGGTTCAACCCAAGATCGATTTCACCTTTGCCAAAGCCATGCGCGCATTTCTTCGAGCCGACCCAGACGTGATTATGGTCGGAGAAATGCGAGATAAAGAAACGGCTGATATCGGCATTGAAGCCTCATTGACCGGACACCTCGTCATGAGCACACTCCACACTAACAGCGCAGTGGAGACGGTCACCAGACTTCTCGATATGGGCTGCGACTCCTTTAGCTTTGCCGATGCGATGTTAGGAGTCCTTGCCCAGCGCCTTACTCGCCGGATCTGCAAGGACTGCAAGGAACAATACGTTGGGACCGCAGTTGAGTATGAGGAAATTCGCCAGGGGTACGGACCTGAGAATTGGGACAAGCTGGGCATCCCGCAAGACAACACCTTCCGCCTGGCACGCGGAAAGGGATGTGAGACCTGCAACCGCACTGGTTTTAAGGGACGCGTGGCCCTGCACGAGTTGCTTCTAGGATCGGACCGCATCAAACGCATGATTCAATCGAAAGCCAAAACTGAGGAGATGGTACACGCTGCTATCGAAGACGGCATGACGACCCTCATGCAGGACGGGGTTCAAAAGACCCTCCTTGGCCACACTACGTTCAAAGAAGTGAAGGCAGTGGCGATCAAGTAGCCACACGTAAAGAGCCGCCTTCACAAGGCCCGCTTTCTCCGCTAGCAACCTCAGGCCATCTCTCTACTGCATCGCGACTACGCATCCCTCGCCGACTCAGTATGATCTCATGCCGGGCATGCATCCGCAGCTATTGTAGATAGACAGCGGCATCAGCCGCCCCTTGAGTGAAAGAAACCCCAAAGAAGATGATCGCACCAAAGAACCTTATGTCTGTGGCGAGGAAACACGAGAGAGAAATTTCCGCAGGCGAGTTTCAGCACGTTGAGAGAGCGCAATGAATTCCAACCCAAATGTATGACGATTACCCCATCGCACCGTCGCATCGACATTCATTGTCGCCGTCTGATCCGGCAATCGCAGACTGACTGCGAGCTGATCTCCCTGGTTCATGGAGGCGGGGCTCATCACTTTTGCACCGTTCAACGATACATCAAGCACAACGCCCAATCCTGCACGCTCAGCCGCTGCCCATCGCTGTAAGCCGATACGTGCAAACGAACAGGCGAAGGGTGCCGGAATGCGAAGACGTGGGTATCGTCTTGACTCAGTCTCCATTCCAACCTCTCATCCAAAACCTTCCACGCACCTGGGGCAAGGGAAAATTATGGGGCACTCGTTGACACGACTGCCACATACTTTTCGAGACGGCTCTGTGCCGCCGGAGACAACTCAGTGAACGCCAGGCCGAAGAATTGATCCTTTCTCCACTGCACCGTGGCCACGGCAATCTCGGCAGGCTTGATTTGCTTGGGAAGACGCAGGCTCAATGTGATTTCATCTCCAGGCTTGATCTCAGCCTCTGTGCTGACTCGCGCACCGCATATCGAAAGATCGTAGACCACTCCCAAGTCGATAGGAGGCCGGCGCAACCAACGCCGAACCTGACGGCGAGACAGAGCACAGGCGAACGGAGCAGAGATGCGCACTCGCGAATGTCGGCGAAACTTATTCGAGCCAGAGGATCGATATGGGAGTTGTTCCATGGAGCGTCCCTACCCTGTTGCTACTGTACTCCAGAGCGCTCTATTCAGAAAATCAATTCCTGAATTCTACTCGTTGGTCCATCGCACGGAGTGAATAGCTCCATCATGACCACACCTTCAGCAAATACCAGGTTTGACTCTCGCCATACCCCATGGTATTCTGGCCGTTCGTACGAGCCAGCTTTTTGCCTCGCGCGGCCCCATCTCACTCGATCGTCCCAGCGCGCTTGATCAGTTAGGACGAGCTGCTCATACGTTCCATTGAATGTCTGCTCGAATACCTAGCAGAACGATGGGCGAAGTGATTGAAGCGTTTCCATCCGATCCCCTCATCTCCATCGAGCATCAGTCCAAACCGGAGATGCCTGGTTCTATAAAGGAGCATCTATGAAGCTATCCACTGGGTGGCGAGCCGACAAAACGAGAAAGAACCGCGCAAGGGCAACAAGGAAACCAAAGATCAGATGGGAGGTACTCGGCCTTCCAAGTCCTCTTGACCCCAGCTTGACGACCTCCATGGAGGATATTCGCCAGCAGGTGTCGAACATGGCTAGCCGTGGATTCGGCCAGGGCACTCGCTCGCGTACGGCTGAGCGAGAAGCAAAAGCTACCAATCATGCTCCTGACTCAACCAGCAAGAGACGCCGAGGAGCAACGGAACCGTCGCCATCGTAGACGGGACCAGACCATAACGGCAGGCGATTGACGAATCACGACGAGTCGTCACGCAAAGGAGGGCATCATCGGACGAGCAGGGAAAACAACCATCGCAAAACGAGACCGAGAGAAAGCGAAACAAGTCCAGCGGCGAGATAAAGACGCCCGCCGAGAACAACGCAAGACCGAAAAGCCGGATCGTCCCTCCACCGCAGAGGGAGGAGAAGATCCCGATTTGGCCGGTCTCCAGTGGGGCCCACAAGAGCCCCTGTATTAGGGAGTGATGTGAGTGCGCATCCGCGCATCACATTACTCCAGTCCTACACCGCTGTTACAAGGCAATTATCGGGAAGCACTACCCTCGACTGCAGTGACCATGTGGCGATGCTCACCCTTCCGCCTTACCATTCGCACCACGACACTCTCATCTGTCAGAATCATCACATCGTCCCAATCGCTACTGTCCGGCCAAGATCTCCAGCATAGGTCAGGGCCGACGAGCAATTTCGTCATCCCGCCGACAGTACTCCTTATGGCCGCCACACTCTATTACCAATCAAGGAATACCGTCGCTGACATCATCCCTGATGCTCGACTCTGCCCTGCGAAACCTAGCTCCCCTCTGGCACGACGGGACTCGGCTGCTGTTGGCGTCGCTCCTCACCTGGACGCCCCCACCGCTGACGATCACCTCTTGAACGATCAGCCCCCACTCTCGAATGCGGACGATCACTAGGGCCAGGACTTCCCTCTGCTAACGGCACAGGATGCCCCAGTAAGGTTTCAATTGCGCGCAGCTGATCGCGATCCTCAGCGGTCACAAAGCTGGTGGCTCGCCCGGTCATCTTCATTCGGGCTGTTCGCCCAATACGATGAATGTAGTCCTCCGGCGAGTTGGGCAAATCGTAATTCACCACGTGGCCGATATTCGCCACATCAATCCCGCGGGCGGCCACATCCGTCGCGACGAGAATTCTAACTTGCCCTCGCTTAAATCCGTCGAGCGCACGGAGGCGCTGAGGCAACGTTCTATCTCCATGGATCACCGCAACGCGGTGACCAGCCTGTTCAAGCGTCTGCCCAAGTCGATCAACCCGACTCTTTGTCCTGGCAAATACGAGAACGGTCCCTCGTTCCACCCCCAACAACGACACCAACAGATTCGTCTTCTCCTGAGACGACGTATAATGCACCGCCTGGGTCACGCCTTCAGCCGTCGTCGAATGCGGCGTCACCATCACACGCACGGCATCCTTCAGGCTCGCCTGAACCAGGCGGGTCACGTCCGTCGGGAGCGTGGCGGAAAAGAGTAATGTCTGCCGCTCCAACGGGAGCGCGTCAAGAATCTGATTGATCTGTGGCGCAAAGCCCATGTCGAGCATTCGGTCAGCTTCATCAAGCACTAGAATCTTAATGGGAGCCATATTGACCGTCCCATTCCACATATGGTCCAGCAAACGGCCCGGCGTGGCAACCAGGATATCGGGCCGCTGACGTAATCCTCTAATCTGCGCCTGCATATCGCTCCCACCGACGATAACCGTGGCGGAAATGTTGTGGCTTCGACCGAGTTTCTCGATCGAACCAAAAATCTGCAGCGCCAATTCCCGCGTCGGCGCAAGAATCAACGCCTGCGGATGACCTTTCGGCAGAACCGCGAGGCGCTCGATCATGGGGACCACAAACGCGGCCGTCTTCCCCGTACCGGTTTGCGCGCATCCAATCACATCCCGGCCCTCAAGCGCTGGGGGAATGGCCTGGGCTTGAATGGGAGTGGGGACCAGTAACCCTGCAGCCGACAAATCCCGCAGAAGCGGCTCGGACAAACCAAGGGTGTGAAAACTCGTGTGAACAGAGGTGTGCACTGCACTATCCTTTCAGTGTGATCGCATTAAGACGGGATCAGAGAGCCGAGGGGAGAGAAACCAGGAAGGCATCAACTCCGACAGGACCTGGTCGCGATGCGATCGCGAAGTCCGTTATGGTGTATACAGTCGTACCGCCGGACACTGCGGCTACGATGCCAGATCATCGTACAGCAAGCCCCTTCCAGCGTCAACTCTCTCGAAGAACTAACAAGCTCGCGCGCATCAAGCGAAGCATTGATCTCTTCGTTCCGCCATTGAATGGCGGCCCATTTTGCACAATAAGCCGACGCGGTCGCTATCCTCGCAAGACTGTGCTATTCTGTAGTGAGTTAATGTTCGGTCACTACTCTATCCCTCGCGCCTTGACTCCCTCTTTCTAGACCCTGCGCGATTGATGCTCTAGTTTCCGCCCTATTCCGCACACTGATCCGTTCAGAGCGATCGACCAACAATACCAGTTCATGCTGCACTCGTCCCTGTCTGAGCGATCCGATCTTCAGACAGCCCATGACCCTGCAGCTCTTGATCGAATCGAAATGCCGCGTATAATGGCAACCTGAGGCCATCATACGAATTCCTGAAAAGAAGAGGCCCTATGAGCCAGACAGCCCCTCAACGCATGACTCCACGATCACCCACGATCGCCATGACATCTACAGGGCTACCGATTGCGATCAGCCGACGGTACAACAAAATCTGGACGATCATATTATTTTGCGCCATTGCCATAGGCGCCATGATCGGAGTTCCGCTCTATGGATACGTCTATCACTATAGCTGGCTGGACTGGTCGCTCTTTGGACTACTCTATGTCGCCAGTGGCCTGGGCATCACGGTCGGTTACCATCGACTGATGGCCCACCGAAGCTTTGACTGCCCGAACTGGGTCAAGGGCGCACTTTTAATCGCAGGTGCTTGGGCATTGCAAAACTCCGCGATCAAATGGGCGTCCGACCATCTACGGCATCACGCACATTGCGACGAGGTAAAAGATCCGTACAACGCGCAACTGGGGTTCTGGCATAGCCACTGCGGATGGCTCTTTACCCTTGATCAG
>JANYAJ010000121.1 GCA_025361385.1 Nitrospira sp. | reverse complement strand
AGACAACTCGCCCTGCGGTGGGACGGTCACCTGCTTCTTGAGCTCGCCCAGCGTTTCGTGCCAGAGGCTGATCTCATGCTTTCCTGGGGGAACGCCGGCGATCGAGAACCGGCCCAGGGCATCGGTCGTCGCAACGAAGTCGTGATCGCTCACCATGACATAGCCATGCATGAATGGGTGCGCGTCGCACGTCAACTTCATCAGCCCAGGACTCCTCACCTTCTTCTGGATTGGTTTGCCTCCGGCGACGAGGGCCACGTTCAAGAATGTCCGATTGTCCGCATAGATGTGGGTGTTGTGCATCACCGGATCCTCGTTTCGAGTCTCAAGAAGATCGCCCGTCTTCGCCATCCCGACTCGCGGATGGAAGGCGCAAGTCCGGTTCGTGACCGTGGGGATGGTCGAGGGCTGCTCGGTGGCCGGCATGACAGGCCTGTCCTGCAACACTAGGCTGACGACCGTGTCTTTGACGCCGCCGGATGAGGGATCGACGATCATCGGCTGAATAGACTGTGACGCGCCGCAGGTCTCCGGATTGCGTGTGACCTCGACGACCTGTGGCGGAGGGACTGCGCCGCGAAAGATCACGCGCCCCACAATCGTCGCGCCAGCCGGCGCAGTGAGACCGCTGTCTGCGGCGCCCCACGCAGGCAGGCAGAGAGCGACCAGCGCAATCCATGCCCCGCCGAGGGCCATGAGCGGTCGAGGCGAGAGGATCATCATGGTCGCACCTCCGGAGAGAGCGACAGAATGTAGTTCACCACATGCCAGAGTTGTTCTTCTTTCCCGACGAACTGTCCGGCGTACGACGGCATGGGCGTTCCATCCAACCCAGTAATAAGCGTGCGGTAGATATCGCGCGGCGAAGCCCCGTTCTTGTATGAGGCGCGATTCGTCAGATCCGTGGGTGCGATGCGAAGCCCTGCGCCGTCGTGCAGGCTTCCTGCCTCAGCAAGGGGACCGTCGCCGCCCCCACTCGAACCGTGACACACAAAACATTCCAAGGATCGATAGAGTGTCCCGCCGGTCTCCAGGCTTTCCGGTGTGGGCGGGATCGATGGCAACCCGATGGAAAGAGGCTTTGCGGCTTCCTGGCGAAAGACATCCGACAATGATTTGATGTAGGCAATCAGCGCCCAACGGTCTTCGGCGCTGAGGCTGGCGAAGGATGGCATAAAGCCGGGGATCCCTCGGGTCAGCGTTCTGAACAGATCTTGATCGGTCGGCGCCTCGCCTGAAGCGGTAGTCCGAAACTTATACTCGCCGACAGTGAAGTCTCTCGGCCTGGGTGCGGAATAACGGCCAAGGAACCAGCCGGCTGGCCCATCGCCCTTTCCAGCTCCCCCATGGCAGAACAGGCAGGACCGCTCATAGATCGCTCGCCCCTGTTCCCTGGTCGCCTGATTATCGTCAGGCTTCATGGCCTGCGCGAATGAAACCCCACTGAGCATCGCAAGTCCAGCGCCGATTGCAGCAAGTGTACGGATCAGCATAGACCACCCCCCATCAGAAAATCACATCGATTCCGGAAAAGAAAACGTTGCGGAGATTCTGCGCGGCATGGTCTCCCTCTTTAGCTTTTCTAACATTGAAGTCATTACGCACAAAAATCGCGACGTTGGTACGCAGAAAGTGTTTGGCTTGCACGCCGACAAAGGTCACCGACTTCCGCTGATCCAGCATTCCGCCGGCATCCAGGTTATCGTACCGCAGCGACAGCAACGTCTTATCCGTGACATAGCTATCGGCGCCGACGGTCAGACCAGTCGCGGTCGTGTCGAATAGGCCGGCAAACGCCGTCGGTATCTTATTGATCTTATCGATTGAAAAGGCGGCGTAGACATCGAGCATCTTGTAGGTCGCCCGCGCCGACAGCCCATAGCGATTCCAATTCACATCGTCGTGCGTCTGCAATTTGGCATTGCTGTTGCCTTGATACACGAATCCTGAAATGTTCGCGGAGAAGTTGTTCTCCCGGCCATAATCGAACCGAATCATGCCATAGACATCCTTCCCCTTGTTCGAATCGCCTAAGGGCTCGTTGGCTCCGTTCAACACCCCGACCTGATAGAGGAACCAGTCGCCGAACGGACGCCCATGCACATCGGCGCCGGTCTCGGCCCCTGAGTTAAAGAGCGAGGCAGCGAAGGGAGACAGATAATTACCAGACCGATCGTAGAGGCCGTAAAACTTTGTGGCGAATGCGCTGGGCGAGAGACCGACGCGGTTAAATGAACAGAGTGAACCGGGGGAGCCTGGCGTGAATGCCCCGGCCACACAACTGCTCTTTTGGTTTTCGCCGACGTCGAGTAACTGTTGACGCACCGTGGCATAGGAAGAGAATGTGCTGGGGTCGAACTTTCCGACTCGCAGATGCGCGAGATTATGAGACCCGATGTTGTTAAAGGTCACGAAACCCCGCTCTACAGCGGTGCCACCCTCTTGGACGTCATGGCCCAACTCGACCATAAACCCGATGTTTTTGGCCACGGTCCCGCCGGCGAACAACACAAAATTTTCAGGAAACATAAACTCGGATTTGTTTTCAACCACCCCTGCATCGGCACCTGCAGGGTTCTGCTTCTTGAAACTCCAATTGCTGAACGCGTTGCCGACCAGGCGGAAGCCGATATACTGGTTCACATCGTCCAGATTCAGATCTCCAAATTTTTTCTTACCGGTACTGCCGCCGTCTTCTGTCCCTGGGAGCTGATACCCATTTTCCAGGAATCGCTGACCGTATGTATTCAAGATCGGCGGAGCCGTATGACAGGCGGTGCAGTTCACATCATATTTCCTGGCAAAGGCCGGTATAGCCTGCGCCTCCGTTGCCACAAAGAGTGACAACAGCGTGGCAAGAACGCTTGCAACCAGACAGACGGCGAACAGGCCAATCCATTTGCGGGCTAAATTATAATCACGCATAGTATCGGGGTAGGTTTCCACCCATACCTTCTGAGTAGTAAATACATCCCTAGGCCCTATCGGCTCATTGCTGTTCGTTCTTGAATGAAGGCCGACGGGATACAGACTGAAGGTCGGAGGTCCGAACCCTTCAGCCTGTATCCCTTCGGCCTAAACTGGAATCGCTTCAGCAGGCGTCAAGATCTGGCTTCGCTCGGCGAGGCTTGGAGCGGAAAACACTGGATAGCGAGTGGGATAGTCCTCGGAAAGAACAAGTTGCTTGCAGCGTCTCGTGCGGGGGTTCATGAGGAGGGGGCCGCGAAGATTGGCGGTCATGGCAGTGGGATCATCCGATGGAACGGTGAGGATGACCACGAGGCTCAGCTCGTCCGTCTCATTTCCCTCCACTTCAAACCGCGCCTCCGGCGAAATCGTAACCTGATAGTGCGGGTTGAACAACGCGGGATCGATGACCACAAATGCAAGGGACGCCTCCTCCGCACAGTGCAGCCATTTGAATGGGGCATCGGCATCATGATCGAGCATCACATAGTTGGTCCATTCTGGAAACCCGAGTAACCCGAGGAGAAGACACGATTCGGAATTTAAAGCACGCTACGCGGCTGCGGCGAATTCACGTGCTCGGGTTCGGAGCGGCCGGAATTGATCTGGGCCGAGGGTAGGCGATGTTTCCCAGTGGTAATCGCCGGTCAGATTAATGTG
>JANYAJ010000103.1 GCA_025361385.1 Nitrospira sp. | reverse complement strand
TGCGGCAACCATTGCCAAAGAGCTGCGGGCAGTGGGCGTGAACATGAATATGGCGCCGGTGCTCGATGTGAACAGCAATCCGGACAATCCGGTTATCGGCGACCGCGCGTTCGGGACGACGCCCGATGTGGTCTGCGAATTGGGATTGGCGACAGCGGCGGGGCTGCAAGACAACAAAGTTGTAGCCTGCGGGAAACATTTTCCCGGTCACGGCGATACGAATGCCGATTCCCACAAAGAGCTGCCGGTGGTCGGCGCCTCGCGCGAGCGATTGGAGGAGGTCGAATTCCCTCCCTTCCGCCGTGCCGTCACGCAAGGCATCGCGTCGATGATGACGGCCCACGTGCTCTACCGAACCCTCGATCCTGAACTGCCCGCCACGCTCTCGCCAACCATCATCAACGGGTTCTTGCGCCAGGAGCTGCGATACGATGGTGTGGTCTTGACGGACGACTTAGAGATGCATGCGATCATCGACCACTATGGCATGGAAGACGCGGCGGTTCGTGCGGTGTTGGCAGGCTGCGATGTCTTGTTAATTTGCAAAGATCGGGATCGGGAAATCGCCGCCTTCGGGGCCGTGGAACAGGCGGTCGCATCGGGCACGATCTCGATGGAACGGCTGAGCCTTTCAGCCTCTCGGATTGCCCGCCTGAAAAGCCGGTTTGTGGCGCCCTATAAACCGGTGACAATCTCCGACGCGAAACTCATAGCCGGGTGCCGATCTCATCAAATGTTATTGCGCACGATCAATCAGGTTCGCGAGCGGTTATCGAAAGTCGCGACGCTGTAAAACGAGCGAGATTTAACTTTGGCAGGCTGCTCAAATAGGCCGTCCAGCAAGGCCGCAGCCGACGAACGCACCGGAGGCGTAGCCTCATGGCTATGTTGAGGATGCGTTCGAAGCGAGAACGACGCTGGCGGGCTGTTTCAGCGGCCGGCTAGACATGGGGGAAATGTGGCGCTGAAGAAAGGCGATATCCTCGACGAGTTCAAGCGGTATCAACATGCCTGTGGATTGATCGTCAAAGTCATGGGCGGCGGCGAGGGATTTGAAAAGATCGTCTGTTGCGGGCATGATCTGACGGAAGAGGATCTGGTCCCCGATGTTGCGATTGTGCGTGGACGGAAAAAGGGGGACCTGCCTCCCGCCGTGGTGCTGGATGAAAAAAAGCTGCACCCAGACTCTTGCGGGCTGCGCGTCATGATCATCGATGGTGGAGCCGGCTTTACAGAAATTCGTTGCTGTGGTCATTCCTTGACGGCCAGCTCGATGAAAGAGCTCACGTACGGCCAGTTGCGAGGGCCGGCGCCGGGGCAGAACGCGCCTCCCGGGACTGCGTAATTCGAACAGACTGGAGGGCTTCGTGCAGAACCGAAAAGAGCTGATGAAACGGTGGTGCGGGGTCATGGAATGGCTCGACCGGCTCGGGTACATGACTGCGGGTTTTAGCCTCCTCATCCTCGGCATGCTCATCTTCACGCATGCCTGGTATACCTTCATCATGAAGGCCAATCAGGCCGGCCTCCTGCCTTCAGGCCTCAAGCTGTTGAACGACCTGCTGCTCGTCATCATTCTGCTGGAATTATTCCGCACCGTCATCCGGTTTCTCCAGACCGAAGTCCTCGATCTTGAGCCCTACCTTGCGGTCGGCATCATCGCCTGTACGAGACGCGTCCTGACCGCCAGTGCGGAACTTTCCCATTTGACCGCAATGACCGACACGCAGTTTTATCAGTACCTCATGGATGTGGGCTTGAACGTCACGGTCATCATGGTGCTCACCATCGGGGTCTTTCTCGTCCGAAAACGTCCGGCACAGCCTACGGCCACGCTGTCATAGCCTTCCGCTTTTTCTACTCGCCCTATTATTAAAAGGTAGGGAGGCGGGCTCCCTAACTGCGCGCGTCCAACGAGGTCCTTCTGAGGACGCGCGTTGCGCAAGCAAAAGGGAGCAACCTCCTTGCCCTCCTCTACCCTCTTATGGCATCATGCCACCCTCTTGGAGACGGGCATGGCACATTTGCTCGAATACGCTGGTTCCGTGCATATCTATCTTGGACCCTATCGCGGGAATCCGATCGCCTTGTATTTGAAGCGGACGGAGACCGGGTGCCAGATCGGCCCAAGGGCCTACCCGTGGAATGACGTCGTCGGGAGTGGTGAAACCCCGAATAAAGCGGCCGCGGATTTTGAAGAGAAATGGAAGACCAAGGGTCTCTCCACGGATATGTACTCCGGTCCCTCATGGGAAGGCGGCATCAAGCCGGAAAGACCTGCCCCACCCAAGCCGCCCGCCCCTCCTAAACCGGCGGTAGCCGCTACGCCAGCTGCTGCTGCCCAGCCTGTCGCACCCGCAGCCACTCCGACTGCTTCAACTCCCATCACACCGGTTCCTGCTCCGGCAGCTCAGCCAGCGAACGAGTCGAACTAACCAGATCTATTTAGAATTTACCCGTTGGGAAGTGGCCGTGAGGGGAGGGCTGGCCAGCTTGCTATGCTTCAGGCCATATCCCAGGTAGACCACAATGCCAATGGCAGTCCAAACGACGAACCTGATCCAGGTCACCCAGGGAAGAAAACTCATAAGGCCGAGACAAGCCAGCATGCCGAGAATGGGAACGACCGGCATGAAGGGAAGACGGAATGGGCGAGGCTGGTTAGGTTTCGTGTAGCGCAGAATGATGACTCCAATACA
>JANYAJ010000555.1 GCA_025361385.1 Nitrospira sp. | reverse complement strand
CGAAGAACCTGTCTGGACATTCATCAAAGGCGATGTATCGATCCTCCCGCATCACGCCCCTGACAACTCCAATCACCGAAGCTGACGGAACGGCTTCGCCTGGGCCATCAGCCGCATCGCCTTTCGTGGTCAGGATCCCCTGTGCGTCAATGGCGGTGACGCGGTGGCAGATAAACATGTTCTCGGTCCGAAAGACGACGATCGCGCCGATGGTGAGGGAGGACGGAGGGCTGAGTTCTAGCCTGTCGTCCGCTTGAATGGTCGGCGTCATGCTCGATGACATGATGCGGGGCACGACCATGTTCTTCAGGAGAGGCCAATGCAGTGCATCCGGCACATCCTGCAAGGAGAAACGGCCATCGACAGTGCGCGTGGGCAGGAGGTGGATCATAACCTCCTCCTGGGCGTTCGTCTTCCGATCACGAGCCGGATCAGCATGCGGGTGCTCAAGAGCCCTCCAGCCTTGATCAGTTGCCACCATCGAATGATTCTGGTGTGCCAGGGTCGTATCGCACTATTATTCCCATATCGATAGGCTAGGAAGCGCGAGGACGGGAAGAGGGTCCGCCGGAGCCAAGCAACTCTGTGCCCTGGTGCTTGTGTGACCCACAATAAAAAATGCCCGAGCTCGGGGAGGGGCTGGGTTGTCACGAATCGTCGGAAGAGAAAGTTGAGGACTCGTTCAGACAGGGTTGATGGGGCGAGTTGCTGGAGTACGGCAGATGGAATTTCTATTCGTGCGTCCGCCAATGTGAGCTGTCGTAGGCCGTGGTAGAGAGGGATTTTGAGGTGATGCCTGGCCGCCTCCTCGACCACGGTTGGCCAATGGATGACTTCCTTCTCAGTCAGCAATCTGAGATCGGTGAAAAATGATGGCGCGAGGTGTCCCCGGTGGACGACGGTGTAGGCGACCAAATAGAGCAAGAGGTCGTTGGACGCCAGTTGTTTGACCATGAGCTGCCCGAGCGGCCTGCTTCGAGCCCGCGCCCACAGGTCCGAAAGTCCTTGTTCGTCGAGATACCAGAGTTCCGAGATGAGATCCAGCGTGAGGGTCGATTGGGACGAGAGATAGGCGGGGTTGCCGTCGATCTGTTGAGAGAATCCGGTCTCCATCAGTAGGCGGTGAATAGCGGGAAGGTCTTGCGCATGGACTAAGAGGTCCACGTCCGAGAGGGGCCTCGTCCCACGTATTCCATAGAGGCGTGAGAGCAGATCGGCCCCTTTCAGAAGGATGCACTCAATGTCCTTCCGGTGGAATGTCTGGCCGACGACCACACACTCATCCAGGAGACGTTTGTTGATCAGGCTGACCTGGCTGTAGGCGTCAGCGAGGTCGTCGAGGGTCGAGGAGGGCATAAGTGCGATGCTCCAATTGTGCCCATTCTTTGAAATGTGGGAGGCAGGAACTCAAGTCTCCGGTTTCGAGCCAGGCATCGCTTCGGCCTTGGCGGCAGTGGTGCCGCACTTCGCAGGTCGGACATTCATACCGGTGGCTCGGTTGCGCCTGATCGACAGTCTCCTTGAGAAGCTCCCAGCCCTCTTTCACCGTGCCGGCGCGGAGATCATAACGAGGGAGAGGGAATCCCGTGCAAAGATTCATTTCGCCATAGGGGGTAATGGCAAATCGGCTCTGACCGCAGGCACATTCGATGAAGGACTGGTTGCTTGAACAGGTCTCCTCGGATGCGTCGTCCCACCGGTGGGGGAGCATCTCCAGATCGACCCTGACTTTCTCCTCAGGGGCCAGGCGATATTGCAATGGCGTTCGATCGCCGGTGGTGCCGGTCATGATCTCCAGACAATATTGGAATCGCATCTGCAGAGATTCCACCAGTTGCCGACAGGCCTGGATTTCATTGCGATTGATGGTCGTCACGGGCATTCGGACCAGGACGGGCAGTGCGGTCGCGGCGAGATTGAGCAGGCCCTGCTGGAACTGCCGATAGGATCCTGGAACTGCGGTCATCTCTTCATAGACCGCTTCGGTCGCACCATAGATGGAGACATTGACTTGGCTGACGCCGACCTCTTGGAGGAGGTCGGTGAAGGATGCTGTGATACGGGTGGCGTTGGTCATGAGGTGAATCATCAGCCCCTGCCGCCGCGCCGCGCGAAGAATTTCCCCGATGTCGGGCCGCACGCTCGGTTCGCCCCCGGTAAAGGTCACGGTGAGCATGCCGAGCTCGGCGACTTGCCGCAGAAGCGCGCAAACTTCATCGGTCGTCAGTTCGTGGGGCAGTGCACGATGCGTGGGGTTATAGCAATGGACGCATCGCAGGTTGCAGCCGTATGTCAGTTCAAAGGTGACGCCATCCGGTGTGCGGATTTTCGCCGCCTTGCGGGAGATGGCGTCGAGGAAATCTTCCGATGCGATGGTCTTCATAACGATCCAACCGGATGAGGATGCCCTTGTGCCAGGATGAAGTCCACGATGTCTGGCGATTTCAGCGGGGCGAGCGCCCGGCAGTCGATCTGCTGAACAAGATCCGACAGGAGTCCCATGGTCCTATCCAGGCCCTCGCGATCCCAGAGCGGCAGGAAGCTCTGGCGTAGGAGCTCTTGCGTGACGGCGCGTGGGGACATCGGGGCGGAGGCATGTGCGCCGGTTCCGTGGCTGATGCAGTAGAGGTGGGTGAGAGGGCTACAATCATTGGCGGCATAGTTGCCGGAACCGACCCAGGGAGTCCCATGGATGATGAAGCGGCCAGCGATGTTGCGGATGATGATCCGTTCATCGCTGAGAATATGCGCGCCCCGTTCTGCGAAGAAGTCTGCAATCGTCGATTTGCCGGCTCCCGAGGCACCGGTGAAGAGATAGCCCTGCTTGTGACTGGAGAGGCCCGCCGCATGGAGGAGGATGGTTCCATCTCGGGCCATGCGAGATAGCAGGCAGACTTCAATGAGTGGATTAAAGAGATGCATCGGACACCACCCGACTTGGCCCATCTGGAACTCAGGCAACACCCAGGCCGATACGGTCCGGTAGTCTGCAGAGACCAGCGCAGAGGCTCGTGGCTGATGGGTATTCGGGCTCATACTCTCGATCACAAGCCCGGCGTCGGACTCGAAGAGTTTCCAGAGGCCATGGGCCGCGTCAAACCGGAGAGGTCCCTTGGTCAATGGGGGAAGATGCGGAGCCACCGTGACCGTTACGTCCAGATCCGGTTGTGATCCAGGTTGAGCGAGGAAGGAGTCGAAGGGGCGCAGCGGCCAGGCGAGCTGAGGATGGTTCTCCGACTCGTCCAGCCTGACTCGGTAGCCGCCAATCTGAAGATCAATCCGCATGGTGCTCTTTGCTCGTGCTACGAAAGACGTGGGCCACTGTCGCGGCAGGCGCCACCCGTGACATTCGATTTTTTACAGCCTCCTGCTCCGCCTGGTGGCTGACAAGCTCCATTCGGCCGACAACCTTGGGTCAGTGCATTGGCGAGCGCGCTCACGGTCGTCAGGCTGCAGGCGGAAAGGATGGCTTGTTCCTGGTTCAGCTCGACCCGGAAGAGTTGCGGCAGGCTGTACGGTTTTTTCTCAGTCATGATGGGTCCCCACCTCCTTGTACGGCCTCTGCAAAGGATGAATCAATGTGTGGCGCAGGGTCGATTGTGCACGAACATGCGCGACGTCGCAATCATAGGGAATGGGTGCTTCAGCTGAGCCGGATTCCCAGCGCGCATCGGAAGGCTTCTTGTCGCAAAATGTGTGGATCTCACAGGTGCGGCAGGCCGACTCGCCTTGGTATTGCATGCCTCGGATCTCGCGGAACAGTATCTCGATGGCCTCGGCAAGCGGGTGCGTTCGCAGCGATATCCGCCGCTCGTATTGCAGCGTACAGGTCCCGAGTTCGCCCCAGGCATTAATGTGGATGGTATCGGTGCCACAGCCGCAGCGATAGAGCCGGTCTGTGTTGGGAGCGAACAAGCCGGTCGAGCTGTTGCAACGCTCTTCTTCCCCGTCAGTTGCCGGCTGATCTCCTTGCAGTGCCAGGATGTCTTCGGGAGCGATTCGATAGTTGAGCGATGACAGATCGCCGTTGAGACGGGGAGAGAGAGAGGTCGTGAGTCCGAACTCCTGCCCGAACGATTCCACGAATTGCCTGATGGCCGGTATTTCGTCTCTATTCCAGTTCATGGCTTTCGTTTTGAGTGTGAATGGCAGACCGCTACCCTTCAACATTTCAATGCCGCGGACGAAGGAACGGAAGGATCCCGGGACCTGGGTGAACCAGTCGAACGGTGCTTCCGTCACCGAGTGGCAGGAGATATCGATGGTGAAGGGCGGCATCTGCTGCAGCCGCTCAATAGCTGTCTTCGTGAAGAGGGTGCCGTTGGTGTAGAGCTGGAGCAGGAAACCTTTGCGAATTGCGGCCTCATAGATCTCAAAGAAATGGGGATGCATGAAGATATCGCCACCCGTGAGATTGAGCCAGACCACGCCGAGTTGCTGCATGTTGTCGAGCAGGCGATGGATTTCTTTGAGTGTCAGTTCGCGCGGAAAGAAGTCTTTGCTGTTGTAGGGGTCGGTGTAGCAATGGCGGCAATGGAGATTGCATCGGTAGGTCAATTCGAGTTGCGCTTTGATCACGGATCGGTTGGCCGCAGCCTGCTCGTGGACTCTCTGGCTGAACGCACCATATTGAATGGTTGGAATGGCTCTTTCGTTAGGCATGACGCATCCCTGGTTGGATGAGAACCGGGTCATTGGGAACTTTCCAGTCGCAGGCAAAGGTCGGGAGATCGTTGAAAAACCCTGCGGAGAACGAGCCCGTTCGTAAATCATAGCTCTGCCGGCGATTGCCGGAGCAGAGCTGCAGTCGGCCATAGGCATCGATATGGAAGGAATGCATGCCACTTCGGCAAGGCGGCTGGTCCACTGAATCCCGGCGACCGGCCTCTTTTTCTAGATCGGAGTCTTGCCTGTTCAGATCGGCAAGGTTTTGTTCAGACAGGGCATAGTGGAATGGGCCAGCGCCGCCGTCGAGTGCCGGCCTCATTTCCTCGCCGAGCTTATAGGGCACCGTCCCCAGCGATTCGACATACCGTTTGATGTCGAGGATCTCCTGCCGATTCAGCGTCATCGCGGTGCTCTTCAGCACCAGGGGGATCTGGCGATCGAGGAGGAGCGTGATGGCTTGGACGCAGCGGTCGTAGGAGCCCTGTCCGAGCGTAATCTGTTCGAAGGTTTCGCGGGTCAGTCCGTGCAGGCTGATTTCAATGCGATGGGGCCGCAGCGCGGCAAAGCGATCTGCATGCGCTTCCGTGATCAAGGTCCCATTCGAAAAGACCGTCACCAGGAATCCACAACGGATGGCATGTTCATACAGTTGGAAAAAGTCATGACGGGCGAGAGGTTCGCCTCCGGTGAGACAGAGCTCCAAGGTGCCGGCCTCGGCCAGCTCATCCATAATGCGAAGGATGTCGGCGGTGCTGAGTTCCTGACGGATGGCCTCGGGACGATTGAAGCAATCGGTGTAGCACATCACACAATGCAGATTGCAACGACAGGTGATCTCCCATTGGCAGGAGTAGGGGAAGCGCTCGGGAAGGTGGGTGAGTTTATCCTGCGCAATCATGAGTCATCTGGCCACCTCCTCGACTGCCTGGATGGAGAGGAGGTCGTCGAGTAACGACGTGAAGTCCTTCATCAGCTGGTCTGCCGTCACCTCATACTCATTGCAGAAGTCTGACACGATGTCCTGCGTTGTCCGTTGCCCGTCGATTCGATGCCAGAGCGCCGCCCCGGTTTCGTTCAAGACATAGATGCTATTGGCTTCGGTCAAGGTCCGTCGAATAGGGACCAGAAGGCATTCCCCTGCGACATCGCGCTGCACATAGTCGGGATTTTTGGTGTAGATCGCAGTGGGCGTCATCGGTAGCGGAAGGATAGCAAATCCTGTGCAGCCCTGCTAGGGCTATTTTGGGGACCGATCAGGTTCCAGCCGCACGTGGAGGGGTGAGGCCATTACGCGGGCCATGCGAGCACGTCTGCTTCCCAGCTTTCGGGTCCAGGAGCTGCTACGTCGTAGTCGCTGCGATTGTAGTGGGTTCGGATCAGTTCGCTCATTTCCTTTGGAGACAGCAATGGCAGGAGGATTCCTGTAAGGAGCGGTTGAATTCGAAACGGGATCCCCGCGAGCTGCTCGCAGAGATGGATAAGCATAGTGATGAAGCGAGCAATGAGGCGCAGGGTCTGAATTCCTTACGTGCGAAGATGGTCACCGCGGTTGTTGTTATGCGGCACAACGTTGCTGAGTTGTTGCGCCATGAAGGTCGCGGCCTCAGTTGCTCCACTTGGGGATGGAGGCGGCAATGCGGATATTGGCATAGTGAGGGCTTGCTGTAAGGCCGGCTCCCAGCGGCCACGGGTGAAATCATCGAGAGAGAGTTCGATGCCACGTCCATACCGATGGAGATAATCGACCAACGGCGGTTCATCGGCAAAGTTGTATCGTCGAACATAGACGACTGGCTGTTGAAGGGCGACCGCCTCAACAATGGTGCCGTAACCTGGCTTGGTCATGATGACATCGACGGAGGCCAGCAGGGTTTTAAAAGAGAACGGAAGCGTCGTTGTAGACTGTATCCTGGAATATCCCGACGTGACCGGGCCGTCGAAGAGGAAGCGATAGTGGCGCAGCCGTTCCAGCTGCTCTAGCGGAAGTGACTTCAGAGGAATGCCGCCGAACCCTACCAAAACGGTTCGTTCGTCGGGCTCTAGGGCAAGTGCCGAGGCCAGTCGGTTCCGCTCGGGAGAGGAGGGGCTGGCGATTGCGCCAATATCTATCATATGCGAGAAGGCATTGATTTCTGGAGCAGGGGTAATACGAAGGGCCCTGTCGGCTTTCGCATAGGAGTTGCGAATGCATTGAATCAATTGCTGATGTGAATGGTTGGACGCCTGGCAGTAGTCCTTGAGTATGAGGTCCCAGGTAAAGTTGGCCAAGGCGACGATCGGTATCTGCGCGCGCGTGCCGGCCTCGATGGCGAGGTAGGGTGTGTCGGCGATGATCAGTGCCGGTGACGCCGTCTGCATCGCGGCGACTTCATCGGACAGGCGTGCGTCCCAGGTTTCGTGGAAGTGCTCGTGTGCCGCCCAGGTTTTCTCGATGTCGATCGTGAGGGGGCCGTCCTGGATACAGCCGACATCTTGTTGTATCGATTGAAGGTCCCAGGAGATCGTCAGACGGTTGCGGAAAAACGAGGCAGGGACTGTGGTGCGGAGCACGACGGTCAGATCTGGCACGAGGGTGCCCAGTGCATTGAGTACTGGTACGACCTGCGCCGCGTGACCGAATCCATGTCCGGAGATCGCACACCAGATTAGAGGCATAGTAGGGTGCTGAAAAATCTCCTCAACGTCGTTCTCGGCTCATCGAAATCCTCAACGTACCCCAGAGGGTACGCCTCCGGTTTCGACTCGCCTGCGGCCTAGTTGAAGAAGCTTTTTGAG
>JANYAJ010000518.1 GCA_025361385.1 Nitrospira sp. | reverse complement strand
TGTGCAGCATCTGCTCTGTCGTGAGATCGCCCATAAAGAGCTTGGTCACGGCGGCGACATAACCTTCTTGCTTCTGTCGCACCACATTGGTCCGTCGCCACATCTCGAATGGCGTCTCTGCCGGCGCGCCATTGGCATGGCCATTGGTCTGCCCCACCGCCTGCTTCGGTCTACTCGACGTCGGCATGATGAGGGGAACAGGTTCATCCGGATACGACAGTAATTTAATGGGCTCATGGGTCGGGCGATCATGCCCCATCGACACATAGGCCTCTTCCCAACGACGCTTAAACTCCTCGAAGCCCAACTTTTCGATCACGAACTTCATCCGGGCCTTCGTCCGATTCTTTCGATTGCCCAAGGTGTCGAATACTCGAATCACCGCCTCGACACTCGGAATGAGTTCATCCATCGGGGTGAACTCCCGGAGGACCTGCGCCAGGCGAGGGGCCGAACCGAGTCCGCCGCCTGCCACCATGCGAAAGCCGATGACTCCATCGGCACGTTTCGCCGCGAGCAGACCGACATCGTGAATCGGAGTGAGAGCGCAGTCCTGTTTGCAGCCGGAGAACGCGATCTTGAACTTTCGTGGGAGGCTCTGGTTGAGCGGGTTCCGCAACAGGTGCAACGCCACGGTTTTCGCATAGGGCGTGACGTCGAACACTTCCCCCTGACAGACCCCGGCAAGATGACAGGCCGTCACGTTACGGACGGTATTCGCGCATGCCTCTCTCGTCGTTAACCCGACTTCTGCCAACCCCCGCATGATCGTCGGCACATCCTTGAGTTCGACGAAATGCAACTGGATATCCTGACGCGTCGTGACATGTCCGACCCCGGTGGCATATTGCTCGGTTAATTCTGCAACACGGCGAAGCTGATTGGCCGTCATGCCACCGAAAGGGATCTTGATACGAACCATCTGGACACCGGCTTGCCGCTGTCCGTAAATACCGTATTGGAGACGAAACGGCCTGAACAGATCGCTCGACACATCGCCGGAAGCCAGGCGCATCGCCTCGGCCTCAAAGGTCTCGATCTCCTCGGCAATGGCAGGAGAAATAGGCTCTGTCTTGATCGGAACAGTACTCAGTGGTGTATGACTCATCATGACCTCAAATATGGTACATCAACGACCGCTCTTGCTCGAGCACTCGTTGCTGCCCGGCTAATTCTTCCACGCTGATCGCTTCGAGCACATGGCGCTCTGCCTGGTGAACCTGCTCCCACATCTTTCCAAGCAGCAGCTCCGGCTTACTCAGCCGTCTCACCTGTGTGCGCCCAGTACCGCCACTCGGGGTTGAAAGCGGGCCATCGAGCGCCTCGAGGATCTCGACAACCGATACTTCGGACGGTTTCTTCGACAGCACATAGCCCCCTTGAGCACCTCGAAGACTCGACACAAGACCGGCCTTCTTCATCCCATGCAGGACCTGTTCGAGAAAGCGAGCAGGGATGGCTTGCCTGCGTGCAATCGATTTGGCCTGAACAGGCGCCGTCCCAAGATGCATCGCTAAGTCGACAGCTGCCATGATTCCGTAGGTTGCCCTCAAAGAAACTTTCATACACGAGTATTCCGGTAGGAATTAAAACATTCCGGTCATTTTAATACTACCTGAACAGCGTCCCTGTCAAGTCACCCCTTCCCTAATTTTTCTCGCCACATGGTCCTGAAAATTTGGCTGTGGAACAGGAGGTACGCCCTTCCTCCGGCGACGTGAATCTCGACGACTTCCTCTCACATGAGTCAACAAGAACAGCGATTTCTCTATTTTCCTCGTTGACATCAAATGGGCTCTGGGCAATAATCCGCACCACTTTTCGCCCTTCTCCTGGAACCTGCATGTCGCCTACATCTTCCCTCTTCAGTATTTTGCTCCTCAGCGGCGACCCAGACGTCCAGAGTCAGGTCAACCACATCTTCAAAGATGCCTCTGTCACTATGGCAAAAGACGCGGCCGCTTTGCCGAAAGAGGCAGTGCGCCGCACATTTGATGTAGTCATCGTCGAGTCGAAACCCGGATCGTCCGATGGAACCGCCGCCATCCCCACCAATATGAATCTCACGCAGACCCTGCTCATCACCGGTTCTCGAACCGTACTCAAACGAGCCTCCAAGTCCATGCAGGTGATCGCGCGGCAGAATAGTACTGGAGCAAACGGAAAAGACGCCCTGTCACTTGAGGACTATCTTGAATGGAAGATGGGGGATTTTGTGAAGGGGATGCGAAACGGTTCAGGACGCAACCTACATCCCATGTTGATCACGGCCATCGAACGGCCCTTGATCACCAGAGCGCTTCAGGAAACCAAAGGCAACCAGATCCGGGCAGCAGAGCTATTAGGCTTGAACCGGAACACCCTCAGAAAAAAGATCCATGACCTGCATATTCCCGTGAAACGGAATCGGACTACGCAGACGCGAGAAACCTAACCGGTCGAGTGCCGCCAACGGCACAGACTCACGGATGCGCAGAAAAGACATCGATGGCAAGGAGTCGCGTAGTTCAACCCAACAACAGGAGGGGCACGATGACGAAAGAAGAGCTGATCGCAAAAATGGCGGCATCCGCTGGTATCACCAAGGTTGCCGCAGGCACTGCGTTACAGGCCTTTACCGGCGCAGTGACCACATCCCTGAAAAAGGGACAACGCGTGTCGCTGGTGAATTTCGGGACCTTTACGGTCGCCAAACGGAAAGCCCGGCTTGGACGTAATCCCCGAACCGGTGAGGCGCTACGAATTCCCGCAGCCAAGGTCCCGAAGTTCTCGGCAGGGAAAATCCTCAAGTCAGCCGTCCGGTAATCTCTCACGATTATCTGATCCTGCTGGCGGGAAACCAGAGAGAAGGCGGCGCACTTCTACGAGGGAGTGCGCTCCCTTCTCTTTTGCGTTTCTTGACAGGTTGGGCAGGGCTATATTAGCATGCGCCTTCGGATCGACAGGCGCGTAGCTCAGGGGGAGAGCGCTACCTTGACACGGTAGAGGTCGACGGTTCAAGACCGTCCGCGCCTACCACCCAGCTGAGGGCATCCGCTTGCCTCTCGTAGGCGG
>JANYAJ010000487.1 GCA_025361385.1 Nitrospira sp. | reverse complement strand
GGCCGATCAGGATCGGCCGGCGGATTGTCATCCGTCCGAGCTGGGAGCAGGCGGTGCTGCAGCCGCAAGACATTGAGATTGTGCTCGACCCCAAGCAGGCGTTCGGGACCGGACACCATGCGACGACGCGGATGCTACTTGAATGGCTGGAAGATCTCGTGCGCGGTGGCGAGTCCGTGCTGGATGTGGGGTCAGGCAGCGGGATTCTGGCGATGGTCGCACTGCGGCTGGGGGCGGCCTCGGCCCTTGGAGTGGAATGCGATGCTGTTGCGGTGGACTGCGCACGAGACTATGCAAGAGAGAACGGGTTTGGACGTGAGCTGCAGTTAGTTTGTGGGACGCTGAGCGATGTCGCCGGATCATTTCGACCCCATCTCGTGCTGGCGAACCTCGACCGTCAAACGCTCTTGTTGCTGTGCGATGAACTGGCGCTGTACGTGGGGCATGGTGCGCGGCTCTTGCTGTCCGGCATTCTGCTCGATCAAGAGCAGGAGATTCTCGAAGCCTTCTCCAAGGTGGGCGCGCTATTTTCCCAGCGGCGCGAGCAAGAGGGCTGGGTGGCATTGGAATTGTTGATGGGGGAATCCTGCGAAGGAGCCAGCCGATGACCGCACCAGGACGACCGCCTTCTCCTCATGTGCATCAGATCAACGTCTCTGACGGCGGTGTCCCGAAGAAGCCGATTCGTGAAGCGACGGTGACGGAGCGAGGTGTAGAGGGCGACCGGCAACGAAATTTGAAAGTGCATGGTGGGCCGGACCGGGCCGTCTGTCTCTACTCGCTCGAATTGCTCGAACGGCTTCAGCATGAAGGTCACCCGATTCACGCGGGGTCGTCGGGGGAAAACCTGACGCTTGCGGGAGTGGAATGGGAGATGATTCAGCCAGGTGTGCGATTGGCCGTTGGCCCGGCAGTTCAGCTGGAAGTGATGAGCTACACGGTTCCCTGCAGTCACAACGCGCCATGGTTTCAGGGCGGGGACTATCAGCGCATTTCCCAGAAAAAGCATCCCGGCTGGAGCCGGGTCTATGCCAAGGTGTTGCGTGAGGGGCTGGTGAGATCGGGCGATGCAGTGACGGTGATGAAGGCATAGGCTAAGGTCTGGATCGATGGACCCAGACCTCAGCCTATGGCTCAGAGAGAAAAATGGTGAACGCTAGTTAACGAAATCCTTCAGCGCTTTGCCCGGTTTGAACTTCGGAACTTTGGCTGCTTTAATCTTCAGCGCTTTGCCGGTGCGAGGATTACGTCCGGTGCGAGCGGCGCGGTTGCTGACTTTGAAGGTGCCAAATCCGACCAGGGACACGCTGTGCTTTTTCTTGAGGCTGCCTTTGATCGCAGACAAGGCCCCTTCCAGCGCTCTGCCTGCTGAGGCTTTTGACAGGTCGGCATGTTTGGCGATGGCTTCAATGAGTTCAGATTTATTCACGAGATTCCCCTTTCGGTGTTGGCACGAATGTGCAGGAACATCCTGCGCGGGTCTTTATAGCAAGCGGTTGGAGTATGGTCAAGCAAGGGCGTAGGGTCTATCGCTGAGTGATGGTGAAGCCGTGTGAATAGCCATAAGCTTTTTGCGACAGGGGGGGCGATGAATCGAACACTCGAACCGGAGCTGATGGAGGACGACGCGCAGGTCCAGGCCTATGCGGCGGCGGACTTTTCGCAGGAGAACCAGGGTTTCGTCGATCTATTCCGTGAATACTTTCCGGAGTTCTCCGAGGGCCATGTGCTCGACCTGGGTTGTGGCCCTGGCGATATTCCCATTCGTTTGGCTCGCGCGGTACCAGGCTGTCGGATTACTGCGATCGATGCGTCCGCCCCGATGATACGGTTGGCCGAGGAAACGGTCCGGCAGGCGGGCCTGTCCGATCGCATCACCTTCCGCTGTGAACGCTTTCAGGACCTTGCTGGGGCCAATATTGCCGATGCCGCCATGTCCAATAGCCTGTTACACCATGTGCCGAACCCGCTGCAGTTCTGGCATAAATTACGTGTGGCGGTGAAGCCAGGTTCGCCTGTGCTGGTGATGGATCTCTTGCGACCCGAATCGCCGGAAGAGGCGCAGGCGATCGTCGATCGGTATGCCTCCGGGGCTCCGGATATTCTCAGGAGAGATTTCTACAACTCGTTGCTGGCGGCTTTTACGGAAGATGAAATCAGCGCCCAATTGGCGCAAATGAATTTGACGCGGTTGATTATTGATGTGCCGGATGATCGGCATTGGGTCGTCGGAGGGATTATCCATTAGACCTCAGGATGGTGAAAACGGTCCCCAACTTCGTTCTCGCCTCGGCCACATCCTCAACGTACCCCTGAGGGTACGCCTGCGGTGTGGCCATTGGCTGCGGCCTTGTTGTATGACCGTTTTGAC
>JANYAJ010000462.1 GCA_025361385.1 Nitrospira sp. | reverse complement strand
TTTCGGGCTGTGGTGGCCTCGATGGCTGAACAAGGAGACCCGGCGGAAGTGGCGGCTGCCGCCCTCAAGCTCGTGTTTCGTCTGCAGGGTGGGGAGCGGAAGGAATACGATATTCCGGCCGTGTCGAACAGACCGCCGGAGCGTCCATCGATGGGACGGCGCCCCATGGAAGATTCTCGATCGGATCCCCGCGGGCGAGCTGGTGCGATGATGCCGAGAGAGGGACAGGGCAGGCCGTTCAGCCCTCCAGGTCGTGGCGGCCGAACGCCAGGTATGGCGAAGGTCTATATCGGCGCTGGCCGGGAGGCAGGCATCCGGGCGGGCGATCTCGTCGGCGCGATTGCCAACGAAGCCGGACTCAATTCGAGTTCGATTGGCGCTGTCGAAATTATGGATCGATTCTCGCTGGTGGAAGTGCCTGAAGTGATGGCGCGCGAGATCATCGAGACCCTCAGCCGTACCAGGATTAAGGGACAGAAGGTCGGCGTGCGATTGTTTCTGGAGCAGCCAAGGGGGGCGAGGTAGCAGACGGTCCCCTGTGCTCGTGCAACGCGCGGCCTATGAAGGCCCTCGTTGGACACGCGCAGTGGGGGACCGTCAGCCACCTCTTTTGAGAGAACCGAGCAAGAGTGGAAGCGGCATCGATAGAAAGGTGCTCGTTCGATGCGTGCAGTAAAGGGCAGCCTGGACACGCCCTCTGAGAAGTAAACACGCAAGCGTGGAAGGATTATTTAAAGCATTGTTAGCTGCCTGAGGTTTGGATCAAGGACAAAAAACAGTTTTTACGTGGAGTGGTGAGCGATCCCCGATATCCTCTTCGTATCAGGTGTTAGGGTAGTCGTCCTACGCATTCAGCTCCTATTTTCATAACATTCATTGGAGGAAGACGTGATGAGCGGCAACCAAGCCGATTCCGTGCTGCGACTGATGAGCCTCATGTTCAGAGCCCATCCCTGGCATGGAGTCTCTATCGGAGAGAAGGCCCCTGAGGTGGTGACGGCCTATATTGAAATTGTGCCGACCGACACGGTGAAGTACGAAGTCGATAAGGTGAGCGGGTTCCTCAAGGTCGATCGCCCACAACGATTTTCGAATTATTGCCCGGTCTATTACGGACTGGTTCCGCAAACCTATTGCGGAGATGGCGTTGCGGCGTTATTTTCCGCACGGGCTAAGCGTCAAGGTATGGTGGGGGACCGCGATCCCCTCGATATCTGCGTCCTCACGGAAAAGACGATCCCGCACAGCGACATTCTCCTCACGGCCTTGCCTATCGGTGGGCTCAGTATGGCAGACGATGGCGAAGCGGACGACAAGATCAT
Source organism: Nitrospira sp. (assembly GCA_025361385.1). Taxonomy (GTDB): domain Bacteria; phylum Nitrospirota; class Nitrospiria; order Nitrospirales; family Nitrospiraceae; genus Palsa-1315. Next base: position 11,568 of record JANYAJ010000462.1, on the reverse strand, counting down.
CGCCGTCATGAAAGACGATGCGACTTACGGAGGTTATACTGATATCAGTCAGGTTCCTCTGGCGCTGATCGATCGCTTGCAGCATTATTTCCTGACCTATAAGAGTGCGCCAGGCAGCACTCAGCATAAGGTTGAAATTACGAGTATCTATGGCCGCGAGGAAGCCATGAAGGTTATTCGGACCAGCCATGCCGATTACAAGGCGAAATTTCCTGAGTTGGAAATGCGCTGGGGATAGGGGAGGCAGGCAGCCTCGCCGGTCCTCCGTGCTCGCGCAACGCGCGGCCTCCGGAGGCCCTCGTTGGCCGTGCGTAGGGGAGAACCAGCGAGGCTGCCCTTAGTTGATTATTAGGGGGAAACGGGGTTACTCAGGCCCGCATCCTTGAAGAGATCACGAGCGAGTTTGGAAGGGCCTTGCATGGCTGCACGCGACGGCGGAAGTGGGGGGCGGTGGCGGTCACTGAGACCTGTCTCTGTGCGAGACAGGGAGGAGATTTGATGTCGCGAATGACCTTGCAGTTAGCCGTCGTTGGGCTTGTGGGATGTCTTCTTCTTTCCTCCTTGAGTCAGGCGGAAGAGATTCGCTTGAACAGTATCGGGATACGGGGGGGAGTCAGCGGAAGCTCTCCGATCGGTAAGAAGGAGACGCAATATTTTCAGGGATACGACCTCATGGGGAATTGGTCGATGCCCTGGGAATGGTACTCTGCCTCTGGTTGGGGTGTCGGCACAAGAGTGATGGGGAGTGTGGGTGCCTTGACGGCATCGGGGGGTACCTCATTTGTGACCACATTGGTTCCGGGGTTTGTGTTTGGGAAGAAAGACGGCTGGCTCTCGCTAGAGGTCGGAGGGGGAGGCGCACTCCTCAGCCAACACCATTTCTCAGATCAGGATATGGGTGGCACCTTTCAGTTTATATGGGATACCTCGCTCAGAGCCAAGGTCTATGGTGGGCTTGGCGTGGGTTATTGGTTCCATCATATGTCCGATGCGGGACTCTATGGACAGGATGCCCATGGAGTCGACTTGCACATGTTCGAGGTCAGCTATCGGTTTTGACGGTGTGTGCTTCCGGCACACCGCTGCCCTTCTCGATCGGACGATGCGTGCCTCGACGGTAAGGCCGTTACGCGGTCTTTTTCATCTGCTCCACCACCAGTGCGTGGGGATGGGGAACAATGTCGATCCCGTTTCTGCCGTGACTTTTGACGCGGTAGAGCGCGTAGTCGGCCATTTTCCTCAAGAGCTCAGAACTCAATGGGTATTCTGGGGAGCAGACCGTCGCACCGATGCTCACGGTAATGGTGAGCGGACCACTGGGCGTCTCAAAGGGCATGTCGCTGATGGCGGTTCGATATCGTTCAGCGCATTCTGCTAAGGCATCCAGATCGCAATTAGGCACGACGATCAAGAACTCTTCTCCTCCGGCGCGACCGACGTGGTCGTAGTTCCGTGCAGTTTCACGGAGTCGTTGCGCGGCTTCTCGAAGGACGGCATCTCCAACCTGATGCCCATAGGTATCGTTGACTCGCTTGAAATGGTCGAGGTCAGCGATCAGGACTCCCACGGGTTGACGGTTTCGTTCAGCCCGTGACAGCTCTTGCGTCAAGGCGCTGAGAATGGCCGAATGATTCAATAATTCCGTCAACGAATCGTGCTTGGCCTGCTCGTTGGAGTCGTGGAGCAGCTGGAGGTTTTGAATGGCGGTGCCGGCTTGGGTGGCCAGGGTCAGCACAATCTGTTCATCCAGTTCGCTGAAGTCGGTCGCGAGGCCGTTTGGCGTTAGTTTGTTCGCGAGGGAGAGCCGGCCGAAGAATTGGTCATGACACCGGATCGTGACCCCGAGGTATGACGTCATTGGCCTATGGTTTGCTGGAAGCCCGAGTGATGCCCAGTATTTCGCAAGATGATTCAGGGAGAGAGTCCCGTGCTCCTGGCCTAGGGATTTTCGCGCTCCCGTTTCGAGTGGGAGTATCCGGATGGCGTCAGCCGCAGCATCATCCGCTCCGGTGCTGAAGAACTGTCCTGGTGTTTGCTGGTTGTTGTGTGAGACGGCTAACGCCGCGTAGCGCGCGCTGGTGATTCCTCTCGCAATATTGAGGAGATGCTCAAGCAGTTCGTCGAGGTCTTGTTGCGCAGACAAGGTCTGTGTGGCCACAACCAAGGCATGAAGGGCTTCTGTTCGCTTGGTGAGGGCCGCTTCCGCGTTGCTCGCCCGGAAGGATTCCCGGTTCGCGGTGCTCCATTCTTCGTGACGGGCCTTGATCATCCACAGCACAAGCCCGGCTAGAGGAAGGAGGAGCAGCAGTGACAGCCACGACAGTTTCCAGAGAGACGACTGAATAGGGGCAAGAATGCTGTTCCGGTCTACGCGAATTAAGATGCCCCACCGTAGGATAGGGTCGGAGTGGGGAATGGCCAGTTGCGCATAGGCGGTGACGACGGAGGTGCCTCGGCGAAGGTGCGTTTCCTCGACGAATCCTCGAGCGTTGCTGGCCACTAGTGTGGCGGAAGAGACGCCAAGCTGTTTGAGGTTGAGGTGGCCGTGTTGTTGTAGCGCTGAATCAGCGAGTAGGTCGCCTTTTTGGTTGAGGAGCTGATATTCAAGGTGCGACTCTTCTGTCCATTCGATATCCTTGAGTACGTGCATTGTATCGTCAAGGATCGTCAGCAGTGAAGGGATACTCACGACGGCCTTGATCGCGCCGAGAAATTGTCCGTCAGGACTGTGCAGGGGGGCGATGACTGTGAGTGCCGAGGTCGCGCCTGATTCCTCACTCATCTGTGCATCAAGAATCCTGACGCCAGTGAGGTTGCGCGCCAGCTGAAACCAGGGCCGCTGGCTCTGGTCGAGGGAGGTGTTCGACGAATCTGTTGCTGCGATGATCCTGCCCCATGAGTCCGTCACGCCGATCCACCGATAGGCCGGGTACGCATGCAGCAGTTCGTGGAGATATTGTGTCAGTGCCTTCGGATTCTGGCCTTGAGCGATCGGAGCCGCTGAGAGGAGCTGGATATCCCCAGATCGCGCGAGGATCATCATGTCGAATTTACTGGCGGCATCTGTGGCCGCCTGCACCAGGTTATGGCCGCTGGATTGTACCAATCGTTGTTGGATGGTGTGCAGGGCCCAACCCACGCAGAGAAGCGTGACCATCGTCATAATGGTGAACACGAAAACGAGTCGAAGGTGATGGCGGTCCATCCAGCCTGGGAATCGGTGTGTCATGATTGGTGTGTGGACTGGTGTACTCACGAGGGTAAGTGGAACCAGGCCAGAGTCGCTGCTGTTGGCGACGCGGGGTTGGTTCTTCGTCCGTGGTTCATCATGCTAAGGGCTTGGTGTCGTGTCACTGCTCTATCCTAAAGCAAGCATGGTGTATGGCAAGAAATCGGTTATTTCTCACGAAAGCAGAAGGCACAGTTTGCCACTGCTTACAATAGGATATGATGAAACAGGCGAACCGGCTGGGCGAGGCATTCAGAGGGGTCGACCAGGCCCTCCCGATTATGAGACAACATCAGTCTATGACGAGTAATGTGGTGGAGCATGAAACCCGAGTCCCCACGTTGTCGTACCCATGTCCCGACCGCAGTGACCAGTAGAAAGAGGCTGTCGTGACCCTGTCCCCTTGGACGGCCAAACTGCGCGAGTGGCAAGCTCGTGCCGTCTCCAGCGTCCTGACCCATACGCGCCCTGATTTTCTTGCGACGGCCACGCCCGCAGCGGGTAAAACCAGATTTGCCCTGCGCATTGCCCATCAGTACCTGGCTGATCGGGTGGCGACCCGTGTCTTGGTGATCTGTCCGACGAATCACTTGCGTACGCAATGGGCGACCGCCGCAGGCTTGGTGGGAATTCAACTGGATCCTGGGTTGACGAACGAGCAAGGCGTCGAAGCGCGTGATTACCATGGCGCTGTCGTGACCTACCAGCAAGTCTGTCTGGCGCCTGGCGTGTTCCAGCGTGCCTGCCGGAATCGGCCCACGCTGCTCATCTTCGATGAGTTGCACCATGCAGGCGAGGGCAAAGATTGGGGCAATGCGTTGCGGGAATCGTTCGACGACACGGTGTTTCGTCTGGCCTTATCCGGCACCCCGTTTCGTTCCGATAACAACCCGATTCCCTATGTGCGGTACGAGCAGGGTGAGAGTCAGGCCGACTTCACCTATGGATATGCCGAGGCGATCCGCGAAAGCGTCTGCCGCCCGATTCTTTTTCCGAGCTACGAGGGGGAGCTGACGTGGCTTTCAGAGGGGCGCGAACATCGAGCGACATTTGAAGATGGACTCACGTTCGAGTTGCAGCGGGAGCGGCTCAAGACTGCGCTGTTGCAAGACAGTTGGCTGGAGCCGGTCATTACGGATGCCCATGCCGAGTTACGCCGGCTTCGGAAACAAGAACAGCCGGATGCCGGTGGCCTCATTGTCACGATGAATCAGGATCATGCCAGGCAGGTCGCGGAACTGGTGGGTCGGATCACAGGCAGCCGTGCCCATGTGGCCATATCGGACGATCCATCTGCCTCGAAGACGATCGAGGCCTTCTCGCAACATAAAACTCAGCAATGGCTCGTCGCCGTGAACATGGTGAGCGAAGGCGTCGATATTCCAAGGCTTCGTGTCGGCGTGTACGCCACAAACGTGCTGACAGAAATGTATTTCCGCCAGGTTGTCGGCCGATTCGTCCGGATGCAGGAGGGCCTGCCGAAGCCGCAGCGGGCATGGCTGTATCTGCCGAAGGATGCGACGCTGGTCCACTATGCCAAACGGATCAAGGCTGAACGCGACCATGTCCTTGAAGAGATCATGCCCTCCGTGCAGCGAACGCTTTTCGGGACAGCGGCCACATCGCTGAAAGAATACATCCCTCTCCATGGGATCGCCAGGATGGATACGTTGATCGGAGGAGATGAGGGAGAGCCCGCCCTTGATGGCAAGGGGTTCGTCGAGCCGCCAGTGGCGCTGCATGACAGAAAGAACGAATTGCGCGACCAGCATCGTTCCCTCGTCGGCTCGGTGTCTCGAAAGACCGGTGTCGATCATCGAAAACTAAATGCAGAACTCATCAAGCGGACAGGCGGGCGAGTCGAGCAAGCGACCGTCGCGCAACTGGCTCGCCGTATTGCGTTGTTGGAAAAGTGGCGGGATTCTGGGTTTGACGGCGGTCGGGCCTAATAGGATGCGTTCGAGTTTTGTCCTCGCCTCGGAAAACTCCTCAACGTAGTTTGAGCAGTGCTATCGTAAGACCTCGGAATGGGCGGGTGAGGAATGCCACGCCTGACGTGCCTGCCTGGTTGTCATGAGCGCAAGCGACGAAGCTACTTGCACGTCGTGCCATCGAAGTACTTGCAGGTCGTCTCTCCAGATTTTATTTTCCAGGTCTTCAGCAGGGGCGCCTGCCCATTCTCTCTCATGTCCAGCACGAAATCTGCGAGGCCCGAGATCGGCAGTTTTTCGAGGTGTGGCTTGGCGGCATCGGGGACATCGATCCAGAAGACGGCCCCGAGTGTGGAGATCAAGATCTTGTGCTCTTCCAAGTTGACGCTGATGATGGGGCTGTAGAAGCTCTTGTCCTCGGCAAAGCCTGGAGTCGCGATCAAACTGAGGAGGAGGAGACTCAAGAATCCGGAGAGAAGAGTCGTACGCAGATAGGGCATGACGAGCACTCCTTCGTATGAGGACAATGAGGAGCGCATTATCGCATTGGGGCTGATGGGATACAAACTGGAAATTCTCAAGAGGTCTATCTCGTCTATCTGGTGTATTTAGTTTGTTTGGTTTCTCTGGGGCATGCAACAAAACAAACCAGACAGACCAAATAAACCAGGCTTAATTCGCGGTCGTGATGTGCGCCGCTGAGACGGTCCCACCCTTGATCCAGTAACAACGTATATCGGGCTTCGATTTCTCCATAAGGGAGAGAATCAGATAGGCGGGGATTGGCAGGTTGATCTTCGGCCAGATTTCTTCGTAGTCGGTGGCAATCTTGATGTCGGTGATGGAGGGGCGCGCCGGGTCGTGAGGATGAGAGTGGTAGACCACTTGCAGGTCGAGCCCTTTGTTTCGAATATCCTTCTTTGCCGCAGAAAAATCCTGCATATCCATCACAAAGGCAATTTCGGCTCGTTCGGCCGGGGAGAGCCGTTCCAGGTGCGCGGCCTTTGCCGGGTCGAAGGAAGATAATTTTTCAGCTCCCTCGCTCGCCACGATATTTTTGATCCGATAAATATGGGTGACGGCTCCGTTGGTTCCTGCCAGCAGACCACAGCATTCGTAAGGATCAAGTGCCCTGGCATGGGCCACCAGGTCGTCGAGGATTGTTTGAGGAATGACGAGATCAGCCACGCTAGTTGAGTCCAATCTTACGCAGGATGCTCAAAACGTCTGTCCAGCGAGGCCGCAGCGAGAGAGGGTCCGAGGCGTACCCTCAGGGTACGTTGAGGATCCGAACGATGCGAGAACAAAGCTGGCGGGCGTTTTCAGCATCCTGAGGCTAGATGGTGCAGCTGACCACATAGTCCATACTCAGATCTTTGATCTTCGGATTCTCGCCGCAGAGCGGGCAGGCCGGGTCCTTGGGACGGCGGACCTTCCTGAACTTCATTTCGAGGGCATCGTAGATCATCAGGCGATCGGCCATGGTTTCCCCGATGCCGAGAATTTCTTTGATCGCTTCCGATGCTTGAAGAATACCCATGGTTCCGGCGAGGACTCCCAAGACACCGGCCTCTTGGCAGTTCGGGACCAATCCCGCCGGCGGTGGCTCTGGATAGAGACAGCGATAGCAGGGATAGCCGGCATGGGGTTTGATCGTCGTCAGCTGGCCTTCGAACCGGAACATGCTGGCGGAGATCAGCGTCTTCTTGGCAAAGAAGCAAGCGTCGTTCACGAGAAATCTGGTTGAAAAGTTGTCGGACCCGTCCAGCACGATGTCATACTCGGACACCAGCGCCAGAATATTGTCGCTGTCGACGTTCTGGTGATAGGTCTTAATCGTAATCTCAGGGTTGATCGCCGACAAGGTCTTACGGCCCGATTCCACTTTCGGCATGCCGACTGTCGCAGTGGAATGCATGATTTGCCGCTGCAAATTCGAGAGATCGACGACATCGCCATCGACCAGGCCGATGGTGCCGACACCGGCGGCAGCAAGATAGAGCCCTGCCGGCGAGCCGAGTCCGCCGGCGCCGATGAGCAAGACCTTCGCCTTGCTCAACTTCATCTGGCCCTTGCCGCCGACTTCGCTGAGAATAATCTGACGGCTGTATCGTTGAATCTGTTGTTCGGTAAGTTCCATCGCGTTGCTTTCGGCTTGTGGGTAGAGGCTGGACCTCTTACCCCTCCACGACATCCAATTCGATCGGGTCGACGATGACGCCCTTCTTGCGAAGGCCAGCGACCGCCCGCTCGATTTCCGCGCTCTCTCCTGTCAGCTCGAGATCCATCCACCCGGTGGTTTCACGGACGTCCGCTCGCCGAACGTTGGTGACCACCTTGAATTCGTGGCCGATCTGATAGATGACGGGCTCTTTGATTTTATCTTCAGGAAACCGCACATGCACTTTCATGCTTGGCATGATGAGCCTCCCGCAATGGCGGGCACAATCGAGACTTCGTCGCCGTCTTTGAGCGAGGTCTCTTTGCCCTTGAGGAATCGGATGTCTTCCTCGTTGACGTAAATGTTCACGAAACGGCGAAGCTCACCCGTGTCGTCGCAAAGACGATCCTTGATCCCGGGATGCGCGGTATTCAAGGTGTCGATCATCTCAGTGATACTCGTGGCCTGTGCGTCGACCTCGCCTTGTCCCTTCGTGAGGGGACGGAGCGGAGTTGGAATGCGAACTTTAATCATGCGTCACCACCACCGTTCTTTCCCATCTTAAAGGTTTTCTCAAAGCTTGCGAGACTCGGCTGAATGCGGTGAGGCTTGCCGACCGCATCGATCACCGCTTCCTGCGTTTTCAAGCCGTTGCCGGTGATATAGGCGACGGTCACGTCGCCCTTCTTGATCGTGCCTTGTTTCACCAGCTTCTGGAGCACGCCGATGGTCACACCGCCGGCTGTTTCTGCGAAGATTCCCTCGGTTTGCGCCAACAGCTTGATCCCTTCCACCACTTCGTCGTCCGACACCATGTCCATGGAGCCCTTGCTCTCGGCCGTCGCTTTGAGGGCGTAGTACCCGTCGGCGGGGTTGCCGATGGCCAGGGACTTGGCGATGGTCTTCGGCTTCACCGGTTTGAAGAAATCCCGTCCCCCCTTGAAGGCCGTCGAAATAGGGGAGCAACCTTCGGCTTGCGCGCCGTTGATCTTGGTACGCACGTCGTCGACGAGCCCTAAGGTTTTCATTTCATGGAGGCCCTTCCAGATCTTGGTCAAGAGCGAGCCTGACGCCATCGGGATGACCACTTGGTCCGGCGTGCGCCAGCCGAGTTGTTCCACCGTTTCATAGGCGAGCGTCTTCGACCCTTCCGCATAGTAAGGACGCACGTTGATATTCACGAAGGCCCAGGGATATTCGCCAGCGATCTCGCTGCAGAGGCGGTTGACGTCGTCGTAATTGCCTTCGACCTCGACCACGTTGGGTTTATAGATCAAATTCCCCAGGACTTTCGCGGCTTCCAGATCGGCGGGAATGAACACGTAGGCGCGCATGCCCGCGGCCGCCGCATGGGCCGCGACGGAATTCGCCAGATTGCCAGTCGAGGCACAGGCGATGGTCTCAAATCCCAATTCGCGAGCCCTGGTGATGGCGACAGCGACCACGCGATCTTTGAACGAGAGCGTCGGATGATTCACCGTATCGTTCTTAATATAGAGCTCGTCCAACCCGAGGTAGGCGCCGAGATTCTTGGCGCGCACCAGCGGGGTCATTCCGGCATGCGGACCGAGGAAGGTCGGTCCTTCAACGGGCAGGAGATCGGCATAACGCCAGATACTCTGCGGCCCGTCCTGGATCTTTTTCCGAGAGATGGTCTTCTTGATTTCCTCGTAGTTGTACTTCACTTCGAGGGGACCGAAGCACATCTCGCAGACGTGGATCGCCTTGGTTGGATATTCTTTTCCGCATTCGCGGCAGACTAACGCTTTCATTTTGGCCATGGGGACCCCACCTCACTACGTCAATGGTTATGGCCGGACGGCACAGCCGGCAAAAGGATCGCCGTCGTCGAACAATTCGGTAATCGTCGGGTGCGCACCACAGAGGGCGCAATCGGGATTCCGTTTGACTTTGATCTCTCTGAACTGCGTTTTGCGTGCATCAAAATCCAGGAATCGGTTGGTGAGCGGCTGCCCGATGCCCAGGATGAGTTTCAACGCTTCTGTCGCTTGAATCGTGCCGATGACGCCTGCTAACACGCCGATGACGCCCGCTTCCTGGCAGGAGGCGACCAGCCCGGCTGGCGGCGGCGTCTTGAACACGCAACGATAACAGGCGGACTGCTTCGGCACAATGGTCGTCACCCGTCCATCGAAGCGGAGGATGCCGCCATGGATCAACGGTTTTCCGGCAAAGAAACAGGCGTCGTTGATCAGAAACTTGGCAGTAAAGTTGTCGACCCCGTCGATCACGACGTCGTACTCGCTGATGATCTTCAGTGCATTGCCCGCCGTGAGCCGCTCTTCATACATCGAGACCTGGACGTCCGGGTTCAATCCCTGGATCTTCTCTTTGCCCGAGAGCACCTTGGGGCGCCCGACATCCGACGTGTGATGGAGAATCTGACGTTGCAGGTTGGTCAGGTCCACGACGTCGCTATCGATGAGCCCGATCGTGCCGACTCCGGCTGCGGCCAAATAGAGGGCGGCAGGCGACCCCAGGCCTCCCGCGCCGACCAGGAGAATCTTGGCCTTGGCGATCTTCTTCTGCCCCTTGCCACCGACTTCCGGTAGCAGGATATGGCGGCTGTAGCGGCTTATCTGATCTTCTGTAAATTCCATGATGTTCAGTGTGTGAATCTAAAAGGATGCTCAAAATGGTTTTCCAGCGAGGCCGCAGGCGAGAGAAAACCGGAGGCGTACCCTCGGGGGTACCTTGAGGATTTTCTTGAGCCGAGAACGAAGGTGGAAGCCATTTTCAGCGTCCTTAAATATTAAAGTACTTCTCGATGCTGATGTACCGCTCGCCTGTGTCGCAGAGAATCGTGACCACGTTCTTGCCCGGTCCCAGTTCCTGTGCGATTTTCTGTGCGGCGAACACATTGGCTCCCGCAGAGATACCCACCAGGAGACCTTCTTTCTTCGAAAGCTGCTTGGCCGTTTGATAGGCTTCGTCATCGGTCACGGTCATCACCCGATCGATGACGGCACGGTTCAATACTTTTGGAACGAATCCTGCGCCGATACCCTGAATCTTATGCGGCCCTGGCTCTCCGCCGGACAAGACCGGCGACCCGGCCGGTTCCACGGCGATCACCTTCACGTCGCGATTCCGTTCCTTGAACAATTCTCCGCATCCGGTAATCGTGCCGCCCGTACCGACCGCCGCGACAAAGGCATCGATCTTTCCATCGAGCGATTCGAGAATCTCGATCGCCGTCGTCTTCTTGTGCATCGCCGGATTCGCCGGATTGGAAAACTGATCCGGCATATAGTACGACGGATTTTGCGCGATGATGCTCTCCGCCTCGCGGATCGAGCCCTTCATTCCTTCCCAGGCCGGCGTCAAGACGAGCTGTGCGCCGTAGGAGGACAAGAGACTGGCCCGCTCCATGCTCATGCTCTCCGGCATGACGAGAATCAGCTTATATCCACGGACCGCTGCGACCAATGCCAGTCCGATTCCGGTGTTCCCACTCGTGGGTTCGACGATCGTGCCGCCCGGCTTCAAATGGCCCAGGCGTTCCGCCTCGTTGATCATGTTGAGACAGATCCGGTCCTTGATGCTCCCGCCAGGATTGAAGAACTCGACCTTTCCGTAGATCGTTGCTCCGCCGGTCGGAGAAAGCCGGTTCAGACGGACAAGAGGAGTCCGCCCGATGAGTTCGGTAATATCCTTGTGCAGCGGCATCGTCACCGGCCACCTCCCATGTAGAACAAGAACTCGACGCGGTCGCCCTCGTTCAGGCTGGTGGTGGCGAGGAGATTCCGGTCTAGCACGCTGTCGTTGACTTCAACCGCAACCATTTGTGGTTCGATTTTTTTGGTCTGGAGAAGATCGAGGACCGTTCCTCCTGAAATCTCTTCTGGCTTGCCATTGATTTTGACCTGCATGAAGACTCCTAATATGGCCCAGAGATTAAACAATTTCAACACGTTATCAAACGGACTTTGCCGTTGTCAAGGCAACGAAATGGGCCGGTTCGTGGCTTGACTTTGTTTGTGATCCGCCGCCACTATGCCATCTTTTGGAGGCGTGATTGCATGTGGAAACGCAATTTCATGTTCAGGTCCGCTGAGGCCATTCCGCTCAAAGAATCCGAAAATGAGCTGTTTCACGATACCGATCCCGCCATGGATAGCGCCGGACTCCAGTTAGAGAAGTTTTTATCGGTGTGGATTCAAGGTGAGGGCGAGGACGAGAAGCCGACGATCTTCACGAACATGTATGTCCGCACGGCCACATTG
>JANYAJ010000477.1 GCA_025361385.1 Nitrospira sp. | reverse complement strand
CTCACGGCGCTTCACACAGCCCAGGGGCAACCGGTTCCCCCTCAAGGTGTTTACGCTCCCTTGTGAAGAACACGTGTAGGGCCATGAGTTTTTTCGCGTAAGGTCGACATAGGCGTTCTTTCAAAAACATTGGTTTGCGAGCGCGGCTCTTGGAGTCAACGAGCGAATCAGGCCACAAGTAGAAACAGAAATGGAGGACGCGTCGTGATCATGAAAGGTCTTTGGTTGGGACTCGCGGTTGGAACCACCTTCACGTGCCTACTTGGTCAGTGGGTGTTCTCTGCCGCGAGCAAGGAGACAGATTCACCCAAGGGCATATCCCCCGAAATCGTGGCCGAGTATGTGCATAGTGTGGTCCAGGCGGATCGAACTTTTTACCAGACCGAGATTCTAGATCGGATGAGGCAGAAAGGCATGGTCTTTGCCTCGGAACACTGGAGAGCGGACGGAGGGCTCCCTTTACACGCCCAAATTTTACAGGAATCGGGGCGGCTCGCAGCTGAGCAGCGAAAAGGGATGCGAGTCCAGCTGATCAGCAGTTGGGCGATAAATAAAGCGCATCGCCCCACGACAGAGTTCGAGCGGACCGGGCTTCTGAAGATCCTCGCGAATCCTGATCGTCCCTATACAGCCGTTACAACCGAGGGCAAGGCTCGCATCTTCCAAGCACTCTATGCCGATAAAGCCGCGTCTCAATACTGCGCCGATTGCCACAATGTGCACCCAAATAGCCCAAAGAGAGATTTCAAGGCAGGAGACGTGATGGGTGGGATGCTTATCACCATTGTGCTCCCCCAATAGGAAAGGCCAACTGAAGATGAGCGACTTTTATCGACGTTGCGTATGGGGGCGAGCAAGACAGAACCGTTCCCATAGGTATCGTTTGGTCGTTTGATTAGTCAAAATCAGTTGTTTTAGGACCACTAGGCATAGCCTCTAAACATCTCGCTATAACAGCCAATTACGCACCATCGCGTTATAGGGGTTTTTGGACTCCCAACAGCCACCGGATGGAGTCTGCGAACAGCGCCTTGGGCTATCGGCCTCCGCCCTCAGCAGGTGTTTGATTTATGATTTAACGAGCTCTGCCGCGAACGCCGCATACCGGCGTTCGAGCGCCTTGGCCACACCCTTGTACCACCCCTCGGTCATGATCCCTGACACGGGGTCGGGGAAGATTTCATCCTCCCCTCTTTCCACTCCATCGAAGATATTTCGCGCAACGGATTCCGGAGAGCTCTTCGGGATGTTGGCACCGCGGCTCATATCCGTGTCGATCGGCCCGGCGAGGACGGCATGGACGCTCACGCCTCGCGCGGCTAGGAGAAACCGGAGGGATTGCGTCATAGAGAATGCGGCGGCCTTCGAGATCGAATAGGCTGGAATGAGCGGGAAGGGAGCCAGGGCCGCCTCCGACAGCACGTTGACGAGGGCTCCGCGAGAACGAGTCAGCAATGACAGGAAGGCCTGGGTCACACCGAGCGTGCCAAAGAGGTGGACGGCGAGCTCCTGGTCGAGCGCGGCACGATCGCTCAGGTTATCGTAAAGCGCCACGCCGGCGTTGTTGATGAGGATCTCGAGCGAGTCGACCTCCTCGAAGGCTTTTTGAATTTGCGCTGCGTTTGTCACGTCCAGTGTCAGAGGCGTGACGCGTTTGTCCGAGTGGACAAAGGGTTGGCGCGTTCCGGCAAATACCCGCTTCGCGCCTCTTTTCAACGCTTCTTCGACCAAGGCCCGACCGAGGCCCCGATTGGCCCCTGTCACCAGAATTATTGTGTCTGCGATCCTCATATGACCTCCTCGTACTGGTTGTGGTGCCGCATCCACGCCAACGACAGAGCTCAGCACTTGTCGTACTCGTCGTGGCGGCGCCACCAGATGCCCGTCTCGTTGCGTCCTTTTGGTGCGCGGTCGAGCCACTGGTACATGCCCCAGAGACCATCCAGTCCGCGCGCGTACGTGGAGTAGGCGTGGTACACGACGCCGTCCTCGAGCACGAACGTGCTCATGCCTGGCCGCTCGCGGATGTAGGTGGCCTCATCGATTCCGCACATGGCCGCGAATTCGGCGACGGGTCCCTCGCTGCCGCCGGACTTCCACGCCTGGACCGTCTTTCCCCTGGCCGGTCCGTTCGCCGGAGCCTCGCGCCGGTAGTTGTATTCGATCCCTCCGCGCTGCTGCACCTCGGTGAAACCTACGCTGAAGTCGGAGTTGAAGTCGCTGCCGGACGAGGACGTCCAGGGAAACGTCCACCCCATCCGTCGGTGGTACGACTTCAGCTTTGGAAGCGGTGCCCGCGACACCGCCCAGAACATTACATCATGGCTGGCTAAGTGCACATAGAACCCGTTGAAGCCATCCGCGATCGCCGAACAGGACGGACAGCCCGCCTTGTAGTCAGGCCCGAACATGAAATGGTAGACGAGGAGCTGCGAGCGTCCTCGGAAGAGATCTACCAGCGAGGCACTCCCTTCATCAGTCTCGAATCGATACGGCTTGTCGACCCGGACCCATGGCAGTTCCTGCCGTCGCCGCGCCAGCTCGTCGCTGCGCCGCGTGTGTTCCTTCTCCGCCTTGAGCAGCTCAAGCCGCGCGGCGAGCCATGCTTCACGTGACACGACGTTCGGCATTTTCTTCACTTTCTCTTTGATCAATTCTCGACTCATATGCTTCTCCTCCTTTTTGGGATGCGAACCGCGGAGCCTCCTCGCAACCAGCGCGGAGAGGCCGCCTGTTGATGTGGCACCCGCGGTAATCCAGGCGACAGCTGAAATACATGCCGGACACATAGTTAGGACAATCGTGATTCCCTCAGCACGTTCAAAATGCCCGTCCAGCCCCGAGTGTGCTTCTGCTCCGCCTCGGCGTCTGGCAAGCCTTCTTGGGTGATTATGATCTCGGTGGTTCTTGGTTGGCCCGCGCGAAACTCCACGGTGACCAGCGTCTCAAGGTCGTGTGTGGCCGGCGAGCTCCACGTAAAGACCAGACGTCGTGGCCGATCGATAACCTTGTACACCCCGCGATGGGGGACCGGGCCGAGGCTCGTATGATGCATGACAATCTCAAACGTTCCTCCCACGGTCGCATTCACCTTCGGAACGATGTGGGTGATGTCGGGAGGGATCATCCATTGAGTCAGACTCTCGGGATCAAGCCAGGCATCAAACAGGTCTTCCGCAGAAGCCGCGATCGCTCGCCGCACGATGATTTTCGACACACGTTTCTCTTCCGTCATTTGCTCCTCCCATGATGGACCTGGCTGCGCTTCTTCGTCATGAACGCATCCAGCGCGGTCAATCGGTCTTCCCAGAAACGCCTGTAATGCTCAAGCCACATGGCTGCCCCCCCCAAGGGCGCCGGATTCAACGACAGCACATGGTCACGCCCTCGAACCGAGCGTCGCACGAGGCCCGCGCGCTCCAGAATCTTGATGTGCTTCGACGTCGAATTGAGAGAAATCGGAAAATCACTCGCGATTTCGGTGACGCGCGCCTCGGCGGTCGTCAATCGCGCAAGGATCGCGCGTCTCGTCGGATCGCCGACGGCCTTAAAAACATCGTCAAGCTGAGCGGCTGAATATTCATCCATATGGATGAATATATTCATCCGATGTGCGAATGTCAAGTAGGGGGAAAGTAGGGGCGTACCATTGCGGATGTGGTTCTGTCGGACGGCACTGAAGTCAATCTCGATCTAGCCAAAGACGGCTGGTGCTGGTGGTATCGGAAGTATGCGCCGGGGAACGTTGTCCTGGAGAAATTGGAGAAAGATGCGTGATGCCAAGCAAGGTTTGTGGGTTGATCCTGCGCCTACTCCACCTTAGTTCTACAAGGCCAAACCTGAGTTAGGCTTGCTCCTATGCCAAGATTGACCTAGCCCCCTGTAGTTGTACCACCTTCTAATGTGAGTCACGCACCTTCCATCAGACTCCACGAATGGTCCACCACTCTGGTTCGGCGAAGCGGCGCCTATCACCTCGAATCTGTCACGTGTTCAAAGCGAAGAATATCTCCGCCAGCAGCATGGCGCCATCGTGTTGCGGGCGGCGGGGACGACAAAACGTCCATGGATTGAAGTCGGAGCTGGAGGAATCCGGCAGGTAGCTGAGTAGCATTCCCTCGGACCTGGAAATAGGGTTGTGAAGACTCGGTACTGTGCTCAATTGTGTCCTTCCACCTCATCAATCGAAACCGTCGCAATCAGAATTCGGAAGATACGCAAGAAATAGAATCGGTTAATGGCTCATTGTCAGCAAATAGGGCCATTGTCCACTAGTTGAGTGTATGTGCAAGCACATGCTCCATTTGCGGATATCTGCCAGCATTGCAGAATCGCCCCAAGACGATGCCCCTTCTGAAGTAATTCCTTCGGGTCTTTCGCCCCACAGAAGGCGCGCTATAATTTTCACAGAGCGGACATTCACAAGCTGAATGGCAAGGAGGTGTCATCATGACCACTCTCCGCGCGCTTGTCGGAGCCGGCTTTCTGCTTGCCGTCATAGGATTCGTGGTGTTCGTCCCGGTTGGTTGGGCTCTTGTCCTCTATTCCGCCGAGAAAACCTCAACCGAGCAACTCACAACACCTCCTGGTATTGGCGGAGTCTCCACAGTGGAAATCATCAAGAGCCGACCATCCCAGCAGAAAGCGGAGCTGGTGCAGAAGAAGATTCTGCTACGAACCGCAAACGAGGGGGTCATATATCAGCTCGTGGGGAAGGACAAATGACGATTGCTGCAAGCAAGGCCGATGAGACTCTCTTACGTGTGTTTCCATGTAGGAGCGGAGACGGTTGGCGTTGATCACTGTCCACAGAAGGAGGATGGATTATGACTAACATCCAGCCCTGGCACTCCAAGCGAGTCAATGATCGAGAGGTGTATCATGATCATGGGAACTGCACAGAGGGTAAGACCATTGCCGTCTACAATCGAACGCCTGGAACAGGCGGCAGACTGCGCTGCGAAGAGTGCAGCCGATTGAGCCAAAGTTCGAAATAGCCAATGACCAGCCGGCACCACTGGGGGATCTGACGCTCTCCAGGAATTCATCACCAACTATCAAAACGGGGTCCTTCGAACACAAGTGGAAACGTCCTCAGCCTTGGTGCTCTATCAACGGGGGAAGGTCAGTCCGACCACCCCCGGAATTTCCTTCTGATCAAGCCGATTCCTCCGCCTTTGATCGCAGCTTTTGCCTACGAAGGACGTACTCCTGTGCAAGAGAAGAACAGGGGTATCGTCACCGCGAACCTGATCACACGTCGATGGTTCGTTCAAGAGCATTTCTGCTACCACTTTGCTACCAGAACAAGCACAGATAAGAGCCTCCATGCGGATCATGGCTTGTCGGATTCGTCGGTTTTTCCTTCGGATAGCTTGTCGTGCGCCGGCCCAGATTGGAACAGGTTTGAACTCTTAATCAGCGGGCCGTTATAGCTGTGCAATATTAGGGTGCGTGGTCAGAGCGTGACACCAGCGTGACAGAATGTAAAGAAAGCTATGCAGCACGTAGAACTAATAGAAACATGACATGCTCATCTTCTGAGATTGTAAGCGGATGACTTTTCATGAAATTTGGGAAGACCGCCCTGTTATTGCGAGATTATAAATTTGTTCAACAGTTCAATTGATCGGCCCTTTCAAGGCAGTAACACGGGTTCAAATCCCGTTGGGGACACCAATCCTGCCTCTCTTCCTCTCGGTAGCCGACTTGCTGTTTTTAGTCTTCTCATTCCGTTGAGTTTGTCGCGTGAGCTGGATACACTGGAACATTCCTG
>JANYAJ010000469.1 GCA_025361385.1 Nitrospira sp. | reverse complement strand
AATCCCTACGCCATGGAGCCCGCCGGACACCGTATAGGCGCCCTGCTCAAACTTGCCGCCCGCATGCAACACCGTCAACGCGACTTCTGCAGCGGACTTCTTCTGGGTGGAATGCATCCCGGTCGGAATGCCGCGGCCGTTATCCACGACGGTGACGCTTCCATCGATATGGATCGTCACCTCGATCAACTCACCAAATCCCGCCATATGTTCATCGACGCTGTTGTCGACGACTTCATAGACGAGGTGATGGAGGCCGTCCACACCGGTGCTGCCGATGTACATCGCCGGACGCTTCCGCACGGCATCCAGGCCTTCCAGTACTTTGATTTGGTCCGCGCCGTAACTCTCGGATTTCGGTGTGGTCTCGTTCTCGTTACTGGCCATCAGTCTCCTAATTTCACAGGCATGAGGCTAAGGGAGGCAAGAGGTTGGAAGAAACTTTCTCCTCTAGCCTTATGCCCCTGGCCTCGTGCCTCAAATTTTAATTGGCATCACGACGCACTTGAAGCCGGGACTGTCTGACTCCTGGATCAAACAGGGGCTCAGCGGATTGTCCATTTGCAGAGAAATCGTCTCTCCGTCCATGACTCCAAGCACATCCAACAAGTAGCGGGCATTGAACCCCGTGTTCAACGCTTCCCCCTCATACTGTGCCGCCAGCTCTTCAGTCGCTTCTCCAAAATCTGGATTGCTGGAGAACAGCGTCATCTGTCCGGAGACAAACGACACCTTCACCGCATTCGCCTTATCGCGCGACAAGACGGAGACACGCCGAAGCGCACTTTCCAACTCGTTGCGGTTGACCCCGATCTTCCTGCCGCTCTCTTTTGGGACCACTTGCTGATAGTTCGGGTAGTTCCCCTCCATCAATCGCGAGGTCAACAACAGTCCGCTCTTCCGGAAGATCATGAGGTTTTTGGTGAACCCGATCAAGGGCTCGCCTTCGCCGCCTTCTTCCAGAAGACGCTGCATCTCATGCGCCGCTTTCTTCGGAATGATGGCTTTGATCTCTTGCGGAGCGCCTTTGGCCCCCGGCATGCCAACCTCCTGCTCGGCCACCGCCAACCGATGTCCATCGGTGCCGACCAGGCGCAAGATCGTTTTCTTCTCCGACGTGATGAGGGTCACCAACAGACCATTAAGGATGTACCGCGCGTCATTGTCGCCGGCCGCGAAGAGGGTCTTGCGAATCAGCTCTAAGAAACCAGCCCCGGCGAGGGGAATGAGCCCTTCCCGTTCGATCGTGGGCAACGCGGGATAGTCGGTGCTGGGGAGACCGACGATCTTAAATTGGCTCTTGCCGGCCTGAATCGTCGTCCAGTTATTGTCGCCAGAGGTGATATCGATGTCGCTGACGTTCAGTTCCTTGATGATCTCATAGAGCTTCCGGGCGGAGACCGTGACCCCTCCGGGCTTCTCGACGGTGGCCTTATAGAGCCCGCGCATGCCGATCTCGAGGTCGGTGGCGACGATCTCCACCCCCTCCTGCTTCGCCTCGATCAAAATGTTCGAGAGGATCGGCATCGTGTTGCGCTTCTCGACAACACCTTGGACCCGCTGGAGGCCCGTCAAAAGCTCCACTCGTCCCATACGTAATTTCATAATCTCTTCTCCCTCACCCAACCGCTCATGCTCGTAGAATCTGTTCCTTCAAGCTGTCCAACGTAGCGCTCAACACACTGTCCAGGTCTTTGGCCTTAATGACCTGTTTGCAGGCATGAATGATCGTCGTATGGTCTTTGCCTCCGAACTGCCGCCCGATCTCGGGATACGAGGAATCCGTGAGTTCCCGACAGAGATACATGGCGATCTGCCTCGGATGGACCAACGTTTTACTCCGGCGACGGGATTTCAAGTCGGAGATCTTCACATGGAAGCGCGCGCCCACCGTTTCCTGAATATCGTCCATCGACACGATCTTTTTCTTGGTGCCGATCAGATCCCGGAGCACCGTCTTTGCCATCTCCAGCGTGATCGTTTGGCCGGTGAGCGACGCATAGGCGCCGAGGCGCACCAGCGAACCTTCCAGCTCGCGAATATTGCTCTTCATCGTGGTCGCGAGAAACTGAACGACATCTTCCGGCAACGTCACGCCATCGTCCTCGGATTTTTTCCGCAAGATGGCAATGCGCGTTTCCACGTCCGGCGGCTGAAGGTCCGCGATCAAGCCCCATTCAAAGCGCGACCGCAGCCGTTCTTCGATATCGGGCATGTCTTTTGGAAAGCGATCGCTGGAGAGGACCAGCTGCTTATGCGCTTCGTAGAGGGCATTGAACGTATGGAAGAATTCCTCCTGCGTCCGTTCCTTGCCCGCCAGGAATTGAATGTCGTCGATCATCAACATATCGATATGACGATACCGCTTCCGCAGATCCATCATCTTGTCGTATCGAATGGAGTTAATGACCTCGTTCGTAAACTGCTCGGTCGTCAAATAGGCAATGCGGAGATCGGTCCGTTCCGCCACATAGTTTCCAATGGCATTCAAGAGGTGGGTTTTTCCCAGCCCGGTCTCGCCGTAGATAAACAGCGGATTGTAGGCTTTGGCCGGCTGTTCGGCGACCGCCATACAAGCGGCATGGGCAAACTGGTTCCCAGCCCCCACGACGAAATTTTTGAATGTGTACTTTGGATTAAGCTGGATACCCCGCTTCGGCCTGGTCGCGGCACTTTGACGATTGGGCGCTGGCGTCGTCCCATGTTCAGGCAGCTTGGCCACCTGTTTATGAAAGATGGAGAAGGTGATCGCCGTCTCCTCCCCACCTCGGGAAGCCGAGAGCGCCTCAGCCAAGAGTGGTCCGTAGTGCTGGCTTAACCAATCACCAAAAAACTTATTGGGAACACCAAGTTGCGCGGTAGAGTCTTCAATACGTTCGAGGTGAATCGGTGTAAACCAGGTATCATAAACCTGTTTTGGCACTTTCCCTTGAATGCAAGCCAGGGCGTCTTGCCACACATTCACAAGCGTCATTGTTTCTGTATCATTCTTCATACACAGACTTATTCACACCTGTGGATAACCTGGTTCTTCACGGTGTTTTCTTGCTCGGTTTCTCATATTTCCATCCCGCGGACGATTCCAGCCAAGAGCTATCACTCAAGCTAACACAGGTTGCTGACTGTGCATGCAGGGGTTACTCAGAGTCAATCCCCAAGTCTCTCCACAAAGACCGCGCGCGAGAAAATCTAACGAATCAACAGCTTGATTGCCGTCCACAATATCCACAGATACTACTCTTACTCCTACTACGACGACGAACTCTTATTACTACACACATAACTTCGGAGAAGAGGTCATAAACAATCTAGACCACAATGACATGTTCCGATGAGAAGATGCGCTCAATAAGATCGTCATAGGTCATGGTCGGACATGAAGAACCGACAACCTCCCCCTCAACTACCACGGCAACTCCCTTCACGGAAGAAGGGACAGTCGATATCGCCTGCTCGACAAACACGATATCCATATCTGCATCGCTGGGGTGAAAGAGCGATGCAGATATATCGGCGGGCTGTTGTCGAAGAAGATAGAGCGTCATACCCAGAGAGCCCAGAAATTCCTTAAAAAACGAGACTTCTATCAACCGTGTGAATCAACTGCCTAATTTCATCTGCTGTATGGGTCGTGACCGAAAAACTATCAGACCAGGCATCCATTGCCGTCCCAGACTCGACGATAAAGGGGACAGAAAGATGTTTAAACGAAGGAAGATACTTTTCAAGGATATCAACATCAATGATCTCGTCTGTATCCTCCCTCAGAAGCTTGGGAGCCTGCCCAAGGAGCACGACGGTCGTCTCATGATCCCCGGCACAGAGTCCCAATGCAATACGAAGGGCCTCAACAGGACGAGCAGTCACACAAGGATCTTCTGAAATGACGACAGCGATGCGTTTAGACATAAAACATCAACGGCAGTGAAAACTACGTTTTATGTAAATGCGAGAAAGCGATCGCACCCATCGATAATTCCGGACAATACAACCAACCCGGATAACGAAACCCTCGGATCGACCGAGGCTGTGGGAACGCCATGTTGCTGACAACCATAGGCGCAGACGGACATCTTCACACCGGCATCAATCAAGCCGATATAGCGCTGATCGATCGCGCTCTTGACCCCTTCATCGATGAGATAGAGATAGACCTCGACTCCCCGGCGTAAAGCAGCCTGAGCCAGTTGGACGACGGTCTCAACACTAGGATGGGAAGGGGCTGTGGATAACAAGACACCCAGCTTGCGAGCCGCCATAGTAATAAACTAAAGATATCAATACAATCAATTGCTTATGAATATACGTCAGGGCGAGACTACGAGTTTTTCCACACAAAGTCAAGACGGAAAATGTGGATATCTATCCGGCGAGATTGCGGGACTTAAGAAGAGCCGCGAGCCCTGCGAAGGGGAGTTCCTCTTGAGCCTTCGTCTCGAGGTTACGGAGAATGACCGCACCGCGACTGGCCTCATCGTCGCCCAGAAGAATGGCATATCGGCACTTCGATCGATCCGCTTGGCGAAGGTGAGCTTTGAGCGTGGCGGCACGATAGTCACATTGGGACGATAATCCCACTCTACGGAGTTCGTCCAGGAGTATAAGGCCAAGCTTGGTCCCAGCCTCTCCGAACGCTGCGACATAATAGAGCAACTCATGTAACGAGGACGATGGAGTCTCTGGGAGCATCAAGGACACACGCTCAAGCCCGACCGCAAATCCTATAGCGGGAACAGAGGGGCCACCGAGCGTCTCCACTAATCCGTCATAGCGGCCTCCGGCACCCACCGCGTTTTGAGCGCCTAAGTGAGTTGAAGTAATTTCAAAACTCGTTAAACAATAGTAGTCGAGGCCCCTCACTAGACGGGGGTTCAACTGATAGGGGACGCCGATGGCCACGAGACCGGCAAGGACCTGGTCGAAATGCGTTCGGGCTTCAGGAGAGAGATGGTCGGTCAGCATAGGGGCCGACTCAGTTGCAGTTCGACAGTCCGGTATCTTGCAGTCCAGCACCCGCAGGGGATTCGTCTCCATGCGGCGTCGGCAGTTCGCGCAGAGGCGGGCTTCATGTTGCGAGAGGAACGCGAGCAGGATGGGTTTGTACGATGCGCGGTCGCCGGAGCTTCCCAGACTATTGATCTCAAGTGTCAGGTCGGGCAGGCCCAGATCTGTCAGGAGGCGCCAGAGTAGTGCAATCGCCTCAACATCTGCGCGCGGATCCGCCGTGCCGAACGACTCCACGCCGAATTGATGGAACTGCCTGAGACGTCCCGCCTGCGGCCGCTC
>JANYAJ010000436.1 GCA_025361385.1 Nitrospira sp. | reverse complement strand
GGCAAAAGGTTATGCTCGATCCAAAAACAGACTTTTCCGTTCTTTGTGCTAATTGCCATCGTATGATTCATAGAAGCGAGTTAGTAGACAAAGTCGAAGAATTCCGTGCCAAGTACGTTATTGCAAAAGTGGCTAGTAGATTGCTTTAGCGGACCGTCAGAAATCTGCGTTTTTGTCGTCTGACTTAAGAGGCATGTTTCAGCAAGCCTCAATCTTATAGTGCGATTGCTCAAATAGTTGGTCAACGATGCCGCGGGCGTACCCCGGGGTGCGGTGAGGATTTTTCGAGCAGAGAACGAAGTTGGGCGCCTGTTTCAGCAACCGATTAAGGGAGGCCGAGCGTGCGCATGAAGTTTTCAATCGTCGTAGTGTAGTCGCTGGGCAGGCCCAGCTCTTTGTTCAGCTCGCCATGCTTCATATCTACCGGTAGCACGGTGATCTTCCTGCCCAGTTCGGTTGCCCTGGACGCAAACGTTTGTGCTGGCGGACAGGCATCGTTGCGTTTGGTCGAGCAGACCAGAAACATCGGCGCAGGGGCCCCAGTCAGCCGACGGTAGGGCGACGCCTCGGTCCAGAACGCAGGGTCTTTCCCGAACGCACGATCATAGATATGGGGATGTTTCCGCTGCATGATCTCGACGAGGTCGTAGGCGGCGCTGTCGAGTAGGAATGAGTTAGAACAGATAAGCTCGGAAGGATCGTTGAGGGGGAGGCGTTGACGAGGTAAGGCCCATCGGTATATTGTTGCCATATACAGACTGGGGCGCGCATGAAGAGACTGCTCGGGCTTGAAGGGTTTGATTGGAATGAGGCCAACCTCACGAAGAATTGGGAAAAGCACCGTGTCACCCCCTGGGAATGCGAGCAAGTGTTCTTCAACCTTCCGCTGGTCGTGGCGGAGGACTCGGTCCATTCCACAGTTGAGGCCCGCTACTATGTCCTGGGGCGAACCGATGCAGAACGACGGCTTTTTCTCGTCTTTACTGCCCGCAAGCGGAGGATTCGCGTCATATCGGCGAGGGGCATGAGTGTGAAGGAACGGAGGACGTACGATGAGCAAGTTAAAACCAAAACCGACGTTCAAGAGTGAAGCGCAGGAAGTCGCCTTCTGGGCCTCGCATGACTCAACGGAGTATATCGACTACTCCAAGAGTCGCCGGATGATCTTTCCGAAGCTCAAGCCATCGACGGAGACCATTTCACTCCGGCTGCCAAAATCTCTTCTGGATCAAATCAAGACGTTGGCCAATAAGCGCGATGTCCCCTATCAGACGCTCCTGAAACTCTTCGTGCTCGAACGAGTGCAAGCGGAGCTGCATCTCAAGACCGCTAAGGCGTCATAGGGGGCAGTACGGGATGGGCCGCCTGGCCGTCCTCCTGCTCGCGCAACGCGCGATCTCAGAAGGCCCTCGTTGGACGCGCGCAGTGGGGGGACTCAGCCCGGCCATCCTAGGAAACGTACACGAGCAAGCGTGGAAGGACCATCTAAGGTTGCTCGCTGCGGCCTTGCTGACGGGCTTTTTGAGCAGCCAGCGGGAGTGTTTCT
Source organism: Nitrospira sp. (assembly GCA_025361385.1). Classification (GTDB taxonomy): domain Bacteria; phylum Nitrospirota; class Nitrospiria; order Nitrospirales; family Nitrospiraceae; genus Palsa-1315. The sequence continues at coordinate 3,052 of JANYAJ010000436.1, read as the reverse complement.
CTTTGGTTTGTTGCGTAGCACAGCTCTAGCCGCTAATAGGACAAAGCATTCCCCAATGACCACCCGGCGACATATTCAAGCACTGACCGAAGCAGCCTACCGCATTATCCTTGAGATACCCGTATCGCGCTTTATATCGGGGTATCAAAAGGCTGGGGATAAGCCGAAGAAGCGAGAAGACTATACGCGATACTCGTTCGTCGTTACCGATTGGCAAATCGTAAGACGAAGAGCGGAGGCATACTGGAAGGCTTTATGGCACCTCCTCGGATGGTTTTCTGGCACACTACTTCCTTCTTCAACGATTATGGGGTTCCTTGCGTTCGGAACGTTTTTAGCTTGGGTACTGGCCATTATCGCTGCCGTTGTTTGGATGGTTCGGATCACTTTAAATGCAATCTCTCCTTCGTAGATAATCTATTACATCTGTGTTCAGGTGATCGTCGTTTCCTTAGGGCCGTAGGTAAGGAAATACCGGAGGCATAACATTCTCACCCGCCCCAACTCCGAGCTGTGGGAACAGCTCTTTTCCCGAGAGGGGTACGTTGAGGATGTTGTCGAGATAAGAACGAAGTTGTGCGCCTGTTTCAGCAACCGATTACGGGAGGCCGAGCGAGCGCATGAAGCCTTCGATAGCAGTGGTGTAGTCACTAGGAAGACCCAGCTCTTTGTTGAGTTCACTGTGTTTCAGGTCCACCGGCAGCACTGTGATCTTCCCGCCCAGTTCGGTCGCCTTGGCGGAAAAAGCCTGTGCTTGCGGACAGGAACCGTCACTGTGCGAAGAGCAGACTATGAATATCGGCGCCGGTGCCGCCGTCAGCCGGTGGTAGGGTGAGGCTTGAGCCCATACAGTTTGATCCTTGCCGAACACGCGATCATAAAAACCTTTGTGCTTGCTCTGCATGAGCTCGACGAGGTTGAGAACGGCGCTGTCGAGTACGATGGTGCCGAGCCAGGCTATCCCGCCTTTGCTGGTCACGATGCGAGGGTCTGCTGCCAGCAAGGAAACCAGATGGGCTCCGGCGGAATGTCCCAATAATAATACCCTGGCTGGGTCGCCTCCCCAGGAGGGGGCTTTGGACTGCACGAAGGCCAGGGCGCGGGCGATGTCGTCTGCCTGGTCAAGCGGGTTGGGCTGTCGGGACATGCGGTAGTTCGACGACACGAGGATATAGCCCTTGGGCAGCCAATGCGCGACCTTGTTCGAGACGAAGGCTGATGCCCCCTTGTCCCCGATCATCCAGGCGCCCCCATGCACCATGAACATGATCGGCGCAGCCTTGGCCTGAGCGGGGAGATAGACATCCAGACGTTGCTGGGGATCGGTGCCATAGGCGAGGTCTCGCTCAAGCCGCGCGTTCGACGGAAGGCGCGTTCCAGTCGCCGATTGCTCGCCAAGGTTTAGTTCGCCGGTATCCTCGGCCTGCGCAGTTGCGCGCCGGCTTTCGAGCCGCTCCTCGATCCTATCACGAAGCGGGCCGCCGAATGCCGAGGTGAACAGTCCCAGCAATTCCACCAGCAACAACACCAAAAATAGAGAATGTTTCATCGTCAGCTCCCGATTCACTCACCGACGCGCATCATGCCTTGTTAGCATCCAGGCATCAAGGTATGCAGGTACGAGGAGTTGCGATGTATCCGTAGTGGGGATAGAGTAGTGCGCATGATTCACCAGGGGCTCCCATTGGTCGCAACAAAAGGAGGCATCATGAAGTCAGTCTATGTCACGGTGCTGATTGGAATGTTGTCGGGCTGTGCGACGACCCCCTCCGGGCATTGGGAGCAGACGGGGCGAACTGAGCTAGAAACCCAGAACGATTTGTCCCATTGCGAGAAAACCGCCTATCTGGACTCGCAGCGCAACAAAACCGATGAGCCCTTCAAGGGACCGATCATCGAAAAGAATTGCATGCAACGGCTGGGCTACACCTACATCAATAATCCGAAGTAAGTCTGATTGGTCTGCCTCTATCCAGCTAGACGAGATACTAAAGGCGCGGGCTGAAGCGGGATTCACTCAGGCTTGACCATTACGGGCTGTCCGGATAGTATCCATAGTGGTAGCATTATGGATACTATGTGACGGGAGATTCCCATGGCAACCTTGACGATCAAGAATATTCCGGAACCCCTGGTTAAACGGTTGAAGCAGCAAGCCGCCGCGCATCGTCGAAGTCTGAACTTCGAAGTCATCTCCTATCTTGAGCAGATGACGCACAGCGTTCCGCTTGACGTTGACGCTCTGCTTGCGCGGGCGCGGGCTATTCGTGGAACTCCCAAAGGTGTTCGACTGACGGATCGCCTCCTTGATGAACTCAAAGTGGTGGGGCGACCGTGATCGTTGCCGATACGAATCTGTTGATCTACCTCTATGTCCAAGGCCAACGAACACAAGAGAGCGAAGCGGTATTGCAACAGGATGCAGTGTGGACCGCGCCGTTACTGTGGCGGTCAGAGTTTCGTAATGTGTTGATCTGTCTAGTCCGCACAGATGCGCTTCAACTTGAAAAGGCGCTCGTGATCATCGATGAAGCAGAACGGTGGTTGACCGGACACGAATATAGCGTGGTCTCGCGGCAGGTATTGGATCTTGCCAGTCGATCCGGTTGCTCAGCGTACGATTGCGAATTCGTCGCCCTTGCCCAGGATCTTGAGGTCCCTCTGGTAACAAACAATCGCCAGATTCTCAAGGCGTTCCCAACCATCGCCGTCTCTCCTTCGGCCTTTACGGCCTGACCTCTTTCGTGAAATCCAGGGGGGCGGCTCAAAACTTCTTTCAGCAAGGCCGCAGGAAGCGGGACGACTGAGGCGTACCCTTGCGGTACGTCGCAGGGAGGCACGCGCGCGAGAACGATGCTGGAGGAAGTTTTCAGCTGCCGTTTAGAGTTCGCGGATGGCGCCTTGAAGAACGGTGATCTGCGTCACCGGATCGCCGGAAGATTTGAGCTCTGTGCGGATTTGATGTTTGAGGTAGGAGGAGTAGCCCACGCGGTCGACTAAGAGGTCGAGGAATCGTTCGACGGGGAGGAGGCTCTGGGCCTTGAGTTCTTCC
>JANYAJ010000380.1 GCA_025361385.1 Nitrospira sp. | reverse complement strand
TGGAGCGTCGAGGTTCAGCGGAGCCGGTGCTCACGGTGTATGCCCCTTCCTCCGGGATCGTCCTGAAGCGAGAAGCCTTGCCTGGGAAATATGTGGAACCAGGGACGACATTGTACGAAGTGGCGGATCTCACTACGGTCTGGGTCTCTGCCGACATCTATGAGTCCGAGGTCGCGGCGGTGACACTCAATCAGTCAGCCTCAGTCATGTTCGCCGCCTATCCAGGAACAACCTTTCGCGGCAACGTGTCGTACATTTACCCCTCGTTAAATACCGAAACCCGCACGGTGCGCGTGCGGGTGGAATTGCCGAATCCTGGACTGAAGCTGAAGCCCGGCATGTACGGGAACGTCATCGTACAGACGGATGCGGTCCACACCTTAGTCGTGCCCAAGGAAGCGGTGCTGGAAACGGGACTTCGCCAACTCGTCTTCTTGGATCGAGGGCAAGGCCGTTATGAGCCGGCGTCGGTCAAGCTGGGGCGCCGGAGCCAGGATAACGTGGAAGTCTTGGAGGGACTTAAAGCAGGAGATCGCATCGTCACCTCAGCGAATTTCTTATTGGACGCAGAGAGCAAGTTGGCATCCACGTCGAGCATGCAGGCCATGATGGGCCGGATCGGCATGGCCGATTGGCAGATGCGCGGCGCGCATGAGGGCAAGATGGAAGGCATGGACATGGGCAGCATGAAAGGGATGGAAGGCATGCCGGGCATGGAGATGGGGAGCAAGAACGCGATAACAGTGGCTGAGACCCGTCAGGTGAACGGACTGACTCTCTCCCTCACGACGGTGCCGGAAAATCCCAAGGCCGGTGACGTGCTACTCCGGCTCAACGTGACGGATCAGGCCGGCAAGCCGGTGCCCAATGCGCAAGTCTGGTTCGTCTATACCATGCCGATGCCGGGGATGGCTGATTCCAAGGCGACGGCTCGCCACACCAAGGATGGGCTCTATGAAGGGACGGTGACGTTCGGCATGGGCGGCACCTGGGTGGTGACGGTCAACTTGACGGTACCAGGGCGACCGCCCATTGCGGAAAAGTTTCAGTTCTCGGTCGTTGGGGGAGGCAGGTAATCCATCATGATCGCACGACTCATCGAAGGAAGCGCCCGCAATCCCGTCCTGGTCATCCTTTGTGTCTTGCTGTTGGCAGCCTGGGGAACCTGGGCGGTCTTGCAGGTTCCATTGGATGCCATTCCGGACCTCTCTGATGTCCAGGTCATCATCTACACCGAATGGCAGGGGCGCAGCCCCACGCTGATGGAAGACCAGGTCACCTATCCGATCGTCACCTCCCTGTTGGCTGGGCCGAAAGTCAAACGAGTGCGGGGCGTCTCAGAATATGGGGTCTCGTACGTCTACGTGATCTTCGAAGATCGGACAGACTTGTACTGGGCACGCAGTCGTGTGTTGGAATACATGCAGAAGCTGAGCGGGAAATTGCCTTCCGGAGTCTCCCCGACTCTAGGCCCTGACGCGACTGGGGTTGGATGGGTCTATCAGTATGCGCTGGTCGATGAATCCGGCGCGCACGACCTAGCGCAGCTCCGCAGTCTTCAAGATTGGTACTTGCGCTTTCAATTGGAAAGTGTGCCCGGTGTGGCAGAAGTGTCCGCGATCGGCGGGTTCGTCAAACAGTATCAAATCGAGGTAGACCCGAACACGTTGGTCGCCTATCGGTTGCCGATCAAGACGATCATCGAGGCGGTCCGCAACAGCAATGCGGAGGTGAGCGGCCGTGTCTTGGAAATGGCCGGCACGGAATACGTGATTCGCGGGCGCGGCTACCTGCGCTCGGTTGAGGATATTGAGCTGATTCCCGTCGGCACGGATGGCCGCGGCACGCCCATCTTGATTCGAGATATTGCCCATGTCCACATCGGACCGGATCAGCGTCGGGGCCTCGCCGAGTTAGACGGCAAGGGCCAGACAGTGGGCGGCATCGTGATCATGCGGGCCGGCGAAAACGCGCTCGCCGTGATCGAGCGGATCAACGCGCGGCTGGAAGAGATCACACCAGCCCTGCCGAAAGGCGTGCACATTATTTCCACCTATGACCGATCGGATCTCATTCATCGGGCCATCGCCGTGCTCCGCGAGAAGGTTGTGGAGGAGAGTGTCATCGTCAGTCTGGTCGCGCTGGTCTTTCTGTTTCACCTCCGCAGTGCATGCGTGGCCATCATCATTTTGCCTGTGGCCGTGCTGCTGGCCTTTATCCCGATGGCCTACTTGAAAATCACGTCCAACATCATGTCGCTCGGTGGGATTGCCATTGCCATCGGTGCGATGGTCGATGCCGCCATTGTGATGGTGGAGAACGCGCACAAGCGGTTGGAACAACATCCCCATTCTGACAGGGTCGAGACCATCATCGCGGCGGCCAAAGAAGTCGGCCGTCCCTTATTCTTCTCGCTGCTGGTGATCGCCGTGTCGTTTCTGCCGATCTTCGCGCTGGAAGCGCAGGAGGGCCGACTGTTTACGCCGTTGGCGTATACCAAGACGTTTGCGATGCTCTCTGCCACCGCGCTTTCGGTCACATTGGCTCCTGTGCTGATGGTCTTCCTGATCCGTGGACGCATCCGGGCGGAAACCAAGAATCCGTTGAACTGGCTGCTGATCGCGCTGTACCGGCCCATCCTCTCGGGCGCGCTGCGCGTGCGATGGCTGACACTGGCACTGGCAGTGTCGGCAGTCGGGCTCACAGTGCCGGTGTTCATGCGCCTGGGGGCAGAGTTCATGCCGCCGCTGAATGAGGGGACGATCCTCTACATGCCGACCACCGTCCCTGGCCTTTCGATCCCCGAAGCGGCCAAGGTGTTGCAGGTCCAGGACCAGTTGCTTATGACCTTCCCGGAAGTGGAACGGGTGTTCGGCAAGATGGGGAAGGCCCCAACAGCCACCGATCCGGCTTTTGTCGGAATGGC
>JANYAJ010000332.1 GCA_025361385.1 Nitrospira sp. | reverse complement strand
GATTTCCCGGCGGGTCCATCAACTCCATGGGTTTGCCGAATCTCGGGTACAAGGCCTATGCCGCGCTCATTCCAGAGTTGAAGACACTCGGCAAGCCGGTGATTGCCAGTGTGGCCGGTCTTTGCGAAGACGATTTTCCGACGATTGCAGCGGTCATCAATGCGGCCAAGCCGGACTTGATCGAGGTCAATCTCTCCTGTCCCAACATCCCGGGTAAACCTCAGATCGGCTATGACGCCGAAGCTTCCGAGCGATTGCTGAAGCGCGTTCGCAAAGTCATTACGGTTCCGATGGGGGTGAAACTACCGCCCTACTTCGACCCGGCTCATCATAAAGCGATGGGCGAGGTGATCGGCCGTTGCGGGGTCGATTTCCTCAACCTGATTAATTCGGTCGGCAACGGGCTTGTCGTGGACCCTGATCGCGAGGAGGTCGTCATCAAACCGAAGGGCGGCTTTGGCGGGCTGGGTGGAACGATCATCAAGCCGGTTGCGCTGGCCAACGTGCGGGCGTTTTGGAAGATCTTCGAAGGCCGCATCTCGATCATCGGGACCGGCGGCGTGATCAATGGCGTGGATGCTTTCGAACATATCCTCTGCGGCGCGTCAGCGGTGCAGATCGGGACGGTTTTAGTTGAGGAAGGGGTCGAGGTGTTTGGCCGATTGGAACGGGAGCTGGCAGCACAGTGTGGCAAGAAGGGCTATGCGACGTTGGAGGATTGCAGAGGGAAACTGAAGGAATTGTAGGACTACTTCGCTCCGAACGTTCGGGCTAGGAGTCCGAGCTGCAGGGCCCGCCGGAGTAGCTGGGCCACATTTCTGACGTTCAACCGCCGCATCAAGTTGAATCGGTGCACTTCCACGGTGCGTACGCTGATCTCCAGCATTTCCGCAATTTCACGGTTCGTATGCCCGATCGACACCAGGCGAAGGATGTCGCGCTGTCGGGGAGTAAGGAGATCGGCATCGATCTCTTCTTCTATCGGCTGAATTTTTCGGCTCAAAGCAGTTTTCGCGCCCATCAAGAACCTCTCATCGTCAATTCGTGCAAGTCTAGCAAAGGTCTATATCTCTGTAAACGAAACCACTCATTTGTGCAGGGCTTCCGTCTTGGCTCGAAGGATTCAATCCTTCTCCACTCCCTCGTCGGTCATGATTCGTTTGCTGTCCCCTGAGCCAGGGCCTTAGAGAATTATACCATTTATGCTCAATATCGCTCTGATCCGCTCCCATGGTCTCCAGCAGCCATTCCGCACCTTGCTCAGCATCGCCGGAGTCGCCCTGGGCGTGCTGGCTTCCGTGGCCATTGGGACGGCGAACGTTCAAGTCCTACGGTCGTTTGAACAGGCCGTCACGACGGTGGCCGGTCCCTCCACATTGGAAATTGTGGGCAGTGATCTCGGTCTGGATGAATCCGTCATCTCGGCTGTCCGCATGGCCGAGGGGGTGGCAAGCGCTGCTCCAGTCATTGACGAAGCGGTCGTGGTTGCCCAGGGAGCACAGCGTGGGCAGGTGCTGAAGGTCTTGGGTCTTGATCTTCTTGCGGAGGTTGGGACGCGCGGATTTCAGCTGACTCAGGCTGACACTGAAGTGGCGCTGGATACGCTCCTGGCTCCGGACTCGTTGTATCTTGGCCGTCAGATCGCCGCCGACTGGAACTTGAGAGTCGGCAGTACCCTCGAGGTGACGGCGGGGGGGCGTCTTGTGCGGCTGCGGGTCGTAGGGCTTATTCACGACGAGGCGGGGCGTTCCTCCCTCTGGGATCGGGTGGCGATCATGGATATTGCTGCGGCGCAGCGGTTGTTCCAAGAGATCGGACGATTGGACCGGATCGAGTTGGTGACGCAGTCCGGCCAGTCGCTTGACGACGTCATGGCCTCTGTCAGAACGGTGCTCCCCCCCCATCTGGTCGTGCAACGGCCGGCTCAACGGACGAAGCAGCTTGAAAATATGGTGCGGGCCTTCCAACTGAATTTAACGGTCTTGAGCTGGGTTGGTCTGCTCGTCGGGATGTTTTTGATCTACAACACGATGGCCTTTGCTGTGGCGCAACGGCGGCGTGAGATCGGCATCTATCGCGCACTGGGAATGACGGAGCGGCGGGTCGCAGGCCTCTTCCTCGTGGAGGCAGGGTTGCTCGGTCTCCTTGGCGGGCTCGTGGGAGGTCTTGGCGGGGTCTGGTTAGCCAGGGGGCTGGTGTCGCTCGTGAGCCGGACCATCTCAGACCTCTATGCGCCGGTCGCATCCGATGGGTCGATTATGTCGATGGACATGTTGACGTTCGTGGCTGTGGCGAAGGGGGCGCTGCTTGGAACCGTGGTCTCGATGATAGGGGCCTTGGGTCCTAGTGTGGAAGCAGGTAGAACCGTGACGGTCCGTGCCTTGGCGCCGGGAGACTATGAATCTGCACACCAACTGCGGACAGGTCTGTTTGGGTGGGCGAGCCTCGTATTGTTGGTGCTGGGAGGCCTCTGCTCACTGATGGGCCCGATCGGAGGTCTGCCGTTGTTCGGGTATCTCGCAACGGTCTGTCTCTTGGGAGCCCTCTCCTGTCTTGCGCCACTCTGTATCCAGGCCTTGGGCATGAGGCGCGCTCGCCAAGAGCGTAAGACCATGGCGCTCGGAGGGAGCCTCCGGCTTATTGCGGCAGAGCAGGCTGCTCGCCATCCTGGCAGGAATGCTGTGACCGTGTCGGCGTTGATGGTGGGATTGTCGATCATGATCGGTGTGGCCGTCATGGTGCGCAGTTTTCGCGACACCGTCGAGGTCTGGGTGAATGAGACCGTCATGGCCGATCTCATCGTGGCCCCGCAATCCTGGCCCCATGGGAAGCAGTCGGGCCAGGCGTCACGTGCCCTCCCAGGGTCCTGGCGTACAACCCTGGCGGCGATTGATGGCATAGCCGCTGTCGATACCTATCGAGAGGTGCATGTGGAGGTAGAAGGCCGGCCGGTTTCGTTGGTCTCACGAGATCTCAGGCTCCATGCACAGCGCAGCCGATATCTGATGGTCCGTGGAGACTCAACTATGGCCTTGCAGCGAGCCGCCGAGACCGGTGGCGTTCTCCTGTCGGAAGTCTTGGCGAATCGATTCGGTCTTCGCGAGGGGAGCACGACTTTAGTCACGACGCAGGCTGGACCAGTGAATGTGCCCGTCGAGGGGATCTTCTACGATTACGCGACCGACGGCGGAAAGATGGTGATGGATCGAGAATGGTATCAGCAACGGTGGGACGATGGGCGTGTGACGGTATTTCCAATTTACCTAGCTGCGGGAGTCGATGGTGAGCGCGTGCGGCAGTCGATTCTCACGCAGATTTCGGGGATGGAGGGGGTGACGGTTCCACCGTCTGTGATCAGGAATCATGAGTTGAAGAAAGAGATTCTCGATATCTTCGACCGCACCTTCGTGCTGACCTATGTCCTCGAAGCCATTGCCGTGTTGGTGGCAGTGTTGGGCATCATCAATACTCTGGTGACGGCGGTGTTGGAGCGGCGTCGTGAATTCGCCACCTTGCGGGCGATCGGCGCCAGCCCGAGGCAGGTGGAGCGGCTGGTTTTGTGGGAGGCAGCCTATCTCGGGTTGATCGGAGCGGCGCTGGGCGTCGTCGGAGGCTTGGTGCTTGCGACGCTGCTCATCCATGTGATCAATAAACAGTCCTTTGGCTGGACGATTCAAATGACCGTTCCAGGCGAACTGATTCTGCAAGCAGTCGTCCTCGCACTGATATCTGCTCTAACCGCAGGCTACTGGCCCGCGCGCTGGGCTGCGAGACAGCCTCTCGTGGACGGGCTGAGGGAGGAATAGGGAAAAGTTAGAGCGTGAGCTAGTTACCGACCGGCTGCTGGTGGTCTACTTCGATCTTGAAGC
>JANYAJ010000324.1 GCA_025361385.1 Nitrospira sp. | reverse complement strand
CGACGTCGTTCAAATGCTCGGTCAGCACAGCCATCCGCTCGTAGAGATCCTTCCCCAATCGCCCAGCCTCCTCGGCATGTTCGGTCATGCGTTCCTGCCGCCAGCCGTAGGCGACCGCCCGCAAGAGCGCCATGAGCGTCGTGGGAGTCGCCAGTACGACGCTTCGGAGAAACCCGTCTTCAATCAACCGTGGGTCATGTTCGAGCGCGGCGCCGAGAAATTGTTCGCCTGGCAGGAACAACACGACAAACTCAGGAGCCTGCGCGAATTGATTCCAGTAGGCTTTCACACTCAACTCGTCCATACGCGACCGCACTTGGGCGGCATGGCGGCGCATACCCTCCAGGCGCAGCTCCTCGGTCGGGGCTTCATGCGCGTCCAGGTAGCCTGCCAACACCGTCTTGGCATCCACGATGATCTGCCGGCCGCCCGGTAATTGAACGACCATGTCAGGACGGAGCCGGCTGCCGTCGACCGTAATCGATTCCTGCTCGAAGAAATCGCAATGCGCCACCATGCCGGACAACTCGGCCACTCGCTTGAGCGTGATCTCGCCCCATTGGCCGCGGACGGCCGGGGCACGAAGCGCTTTCACCAGGTTACCGGTCTCCGATTGCAGCTTTTGCTGCGACTCGGCCAGGAGCTTGAGATGCTGATCGAGACCTCCGTAGGCCGCTTGCCTGGATTGCTCTAGCTGCCTGAGCTGGTCGTCGTAGCGGTGCAACGAATCTTGCAGAGGCTGGACCAGACTATCGATCGCCTGTTGCCGTTGAGCGAGATCGCCCTTGGCCTCGGCCTGTAATGTTTCGAACGAGCTGCGCGCAAGATTGAGAAAAGCTTCGTTGTTCTGTTTGAGGGCTTCGCCGGAGAGGGCTTGAAACGTCTCGGCCAGCTCCTGCCGGGCCTGGCCCAGCAGAGTTTTTTGTTCATTGAGATGGAGCGCCGCCTCAGCCGCTCTGGTCTCCGCCACCGCACAGGCGCGAGAGGCCTCGGAAAGATCCTGTCTGACACGATCAAGATCAAGACGATCTTGTTCTGCCTGTCGGCGTAATTCGTCCGCCAAGGCCTCAGCCCGTTGTGCCCGTTCACCGATGGCCAACAGCTGTGCCTGCAGGCTCGCACGTATACGGGACGCAATCCAGAACCCGACGATCAACGCACCGAGGAGACCGCCAACGAGAATCCCCAGGCCAAAAGCTGTGCCATCAATCATGGGTGACCATCCACATCATTGCCGCCCATATTGAACCAAACTGTTGGGTGTTGCGATGGGGAAAGAATGATTTCGAAGAGTACGAAAACTTCCGTGAAAGGTCAAGACCACACCACTCCGAATGAGACCGCGCCCATTGATTGTCAAGGGAAGGGCGAGACGGTGGCCGTTCGTGCGCTCAGCCTCCGGATTCTCAGAGGGTAAAATTCCCGGGAATCTAGGGAACGTCCTAGCCTCCCCCTATACCTTCTCGAGGATAGAATCGACGCTGAATCGCGGCTGGTCCATTCAGCGAAGCGAAGGAGGTGATGCAACAGAGCGAGTGCGAGGAGAATCCGAGTAGGAAAATGAGGTAGGCAAGACTTAGCCAATAAATAACAAGAGATGTCGACGGGGCCAAAAGATCCCAAAGAAATTTGACAGCTGCACATCCTCCCATATTTAACAGGAAGGAGTGAGTATGAAACACCGAGTCATGTACGCGGGGTTGATTTCAGTCGTTATTTCAACAGGGGTTTCTTCAGTCTTATTTGCCGGGCCCTCAAAAGGAACTGCCTTTTTGGTAGCTGATTCAGGCGGACAGGTGAACGACTCAGGGTCGTCGCAGCGGCCGAAGGCCCCGACGGACAAACATACTGATTTGACAGGAGGTCAACACGGAGTTCCCCGCGAATATTCAGGCACACCTGTTCGGCAGGGGAAGCTGGAGGAAGTGACGGACAGCAAGTGGCGGCAGAAGCCCGTCTATGGAATGCAGGGCGAGATCATGGGAGAAATCAAGCAAGTGTTCAAGGATCAGAAGACCGGTGACATAGAATACGTAGTGCTGGTACCGAGTGATTCCAAGACGCCGGTCCCTCTCCGCTGGAGCCTGTTTCAGGAAAGTAGCGACCAGCTTCGGCTGAATATGAAAAAGGAGGATCTGAAAACGGCCTCGAACGTGCCAAACGCGAAGGACATGTCACCGGACATTCAAGAGCACATGAACCAGGTTGAACGAGCGAGATCCCAACCGAAAGCGGGTCATAGTAAAGGCAGTGCTACGAGTTCACCTGCCGCGGGAGGGGAAATGGGAGAAGTAGAGACCTCTCGGGGGGGCGCCAGCGGCTCTCAAGCATTGCCTGAGGGCCCAGCTCCCGGCCTGGAAGGGAATAGCCCCAGCAGTAAACGGTAAAACGGATGCTTCGGGCCGAAGGCGGGCAGTCTCAGGCAAAGTAGCCGTGACTGCCCGCTTTCTTTAGGTGGACGATCATTCCACTCCTTCACCATGCGGCCATGGCAACTTTTTGGGGAGACCGAAGAAGAGCACGAACCTCAGACTGGTGCTCCTCACGCTGCCGACTAGGGGGTAAACCATCAAGGACCTGGGGTGTTTGCCAGTCTCCTGAAATGAACAGGCTTGTTACATTCACGCCAGATAGTTACTAGAGAATGTACTTCATCAATTAAATTAGGAGAGGTGATTATGGCTATGAGAGTCAGGAGATCACAGCAACCGGACGGAACGAAATCCGTCCAACTCCGATGGAAAGACTTCTTTCTTGGCGAGAAACCCTGTGAGCGATGCGGAGGGTTTTTGACCCGAGATGAAGAGATTAGCGTTTCCATAGAGATGCAACTGCCGTCGCTACGGTGCATTCAGTGTGGTGAGTGGATAGATGAAATCATTCTGCGTAACCGCATCATGATGTCCCGAACGGGCCACGGCACACCAGGAACAGGAGGGGTCCGTGCGGACATGACTTCTCCACGAGTGACAAGGGGCGTGAGTCAATCTCAGTTCCAGTAGCAGAACTCAGGCCGAGCAATAGAACGAGTGGACGGAACAATTCATTTATACATAAGGAGATACGACAATGGCGTCAGCAGATACACATGAATCAGGAACTCTGTCGGCATTTCTTGCTGGAGCATTGATTGGAGCAGGTGTCGGGCTCCTCTTTGCCCCGCAGTCGGGCTTGCAGACGCGCGGGTTCCTTCGCGACTATGCGGCACGCGCCAAAGATGAACTCGATGAAGCCATCACTCATGGGGCTGATATGTGGGACAACGCAAAAGACCAGGGTGAAGAACTCATCGAGAAGGGAAAGGAATCATTGCGTGAGGCTGGCAACCAGGTAAAAAGCTTTACAGAAGCTGGAAAAAATCAGCGACTGAGACTCGGGACAACCTGGCGTCACGGCACAGCTAGGCCGGTCAGGCCACCGTACAAGCAAGGAGAATGTGTATGTTCAACCAAGGAAGGAGGCTTTTCATGCATTACAAAGCAATGAGTTACGCTCTCGGGCTCTGCCTTATGTTCATCACGGGCTGCGAGTCCATGACCGGGAAAACCACAGGGCAAACCATAGATGACGCCTCGATTACCGCGTCAGTTCAAAAGAAGCTGACGAGTGACAAGCTGTCAAACTTTGTTCGCATCAATGTCGATACGGATCAAAGTGTCGTGACGCTCAAGGGGACGGTCCGTTCGGTGGAGGAGAAATCACGGGCGGAAGATCTCGCACGCCAGGTGAACGGAGTGACGAAAGTGAATAATAACTTATCGATTCAATCGATCACCTTGGGTACTCCCTAACTGAGTGCAAAGAGGGGGGGGGGACGATCGGAGGATCAATGGTCGGCCCCTCCCTCCGCTGATAGTGGCATGAGCCGTGTTTTTCCCAGGCGGCGGTGCGGCGGCATTTCAAAAGATGAATGAGATCTGCGTCACGGGAGCGAGGGAGAGGAGAGAGAACACATGAATAAAGAGAAGGGCCGTCTCGCCAAGGGAATCTCCGGAGAGCGATCGGTAGCGGCCTCGCGCCAAAGGCCGAAAAAAGCATCGAGTCCTGTCGAATCTAAGCAGAACAAGGCTGCATCGACGACCCATCGGCAGGCCACCTACGCCGCACGTTCAGGCAGAACCCTTACACGAGCTCCCATTCTGCGGACCTTCCTTCTGGGGCGGGTGGCGCTGATTGCGCTTCGCTATATACAAGAAAAGAGGCTTAGCAGAGCCGCGGCGGCTACGCATCAAATTGTTCGCAAACATCCTGTACCAGCGGTGGTCCTTGGAGCCGCAGTTGGCTATCTTCTTACGCAAACCAAAATGAAGTAGTCATATCGCGGGCACGAGTCTACAGAGACAATCATCTCGTTCACATAATTCAAACCGGCGACATAGTTTACTGTGACGCGCCTACCGCTGTTCCGGCTGTTCAACACCTCGACCTTAATCTCCTCGTACTCACCCTCAAAATGTCCGCGATCTATCAGCGAAAATACCAGATGGCAAGGGGATAAGCCGAGGATTGGCTCACTGACAGATTCTCGCGAGAACTCGGGAAACTCCCAGTGGTCGACCGGACGGATCCGTGAGAGCATAGCGGCGATGATGGGAATCATTAACAAAACCGGACCTGTCAAAGAGATCAGGGGCCCTCATTCAGACCGGCGACGTCATTGTGTTGAACACACTGCGGTATAAGAACGAACTGATATCGGCGAAGGGTCTCGAGGTGCCATCTGGGGGGGTGAAAGCGACCGGCGTCTCGCCCCGCGAAATCGAGATGGCAGAGAAGCTCGTGGAAGAAATGACCGAGCGGTGGAAACCGGAGCGGTATCATGATACCTACCACGACGATCTCATGAAATTGATCGACAAACGCATTAAGGCAGGAAAAACGGAAGTCATTACCGAACCCCTGACCGAGATCGATGAACCGAAACCGGCACGAGGCGAAGTGATCAATCTGATGGCGCTGTTAAAGCGAAGTGTTCAGGCAAAGGGACGAGCCCCATCCAGGTCGAGTCGCGCATCTAACAAACAGGCATACCCTCGACGGAAGAGCGCCTAGCGAATCTGTGGTGCGTTTCTCGACAAGCCGAAGTTTATATGAACTGTGTGTGGAGAAGCATCGATGGGGCTTCAGCCATACTGGAGAAAACGCAACTTCAAACAGACGCCTGAGCCGCGCGGTGTCCTGCA
>JANYAJ010000306.1 GCA_025361385.1 Nitrospira sp. | reverse complement strand
GAGGTGCGGAACGACCACAGTCAACAGCTGTAGAATAATCGATGCGCTGATGTAGGGCATGATGCCCAAGGCGAGGATCGTGAGGCGTGAAAGAGACCCACCGGAGAAAATATCCAAAAATCCGAGCAACGCGCCGCCTTGCTTTTGCAAGAAGTCCGAGAGAGCGTCGCCGTTGATTCCAGGCGTAGGGATATGCGCCCCGATCCGATACACCACTAACATCCCCATGGTAAAGAGGATCCGGGTGCGCAGCTCGGGAATTTTGAAGATATTCTGAAAACTGGTCAGGAGTCTCTCAAACACCGGGGATGACCTCGACTCTCCCTCCAGCTGCTTGAATCTTTGCCTCTGCGGACTTACTGAACTTATGCGCCTGCACGACAATCGCTTTCGTGAGGTCACCGTTTCCAAGAATCTTGATTGGCAACGACTTACGCTTGACTAACCCGGCATCAACCAGCGCTTGCGGCGTGATGGTGCCGGACACCGTCATCTCACCCAAGCTTTTGAGGTTCACGATTGAAAATTCTTTGCGGAAGATATTGGTAAAGCCATGCTTCGGCACCCGGCGGATCAAGGACATCTGACCGCCCTCAAACCCAACTGCTTGCCGACCGCGACCGCCAGACCTGGCTAACAGACCCTTGTGGCCTTTACCTGCCGTTTTCCCATGACCTGAACCGGGACCACGTCCAATACGCTTGCGTTTTTTCCTGGATCCTTTTGCAGGACCGAGCTCATGTAAGTTCATTGTGGCTGCACTTCCAATAGATATCCAACTTTGTCAATCATCCCTCGTACCTGTGGCGTATTGGGACGAGTAACGGTCTGTCTAATCTTCCTCAAACCGAGGCCGCTCAACACAAGTCGATGCTTTTGCGGAGTGCCGATGGGGCTTCGCCGCAAGGTAATCACAAACCCTTTTTTCGTGACCTTGGGAATCTTCGGTGTAGGCATTAGGCACTCACTCTGTTCTGTGCATCACTCACCGCACCTCGGCGCAGCTTCAACACGTCTTCAGCATTTCTCAGCTGACAGAGGCCGTTGAGGGTGGCACGAACCGTATTAAATGGATTTCCACGGCCAAGCGTCTTGGCGATGACGTTATGCACGCCGACGACCTCAACCACCGCTCTCACTGCGCCGCCGGCAATAATCCCCGTCCCCTTCTTCGCGGGCTTCAAGAGAACATGTTCGGCGCCGAAGAGCCCATGCACCTCATGCGCGATCGTTCCAGACGTGAGGGCGACATGCACCAGGTTCTTCTTGGCCTGCTCAACCGCCTTCGCGATCGCAACAGGCACTTCAGCGGCTTTCCCTTTCCCGATGCCGACCCACCCCTGTCCATCTCCGACAACAACCAGCGCGCAAAAGTTAAAGCGCTTTCCACCCTTGACGACTTTCGCGACGCGGTTGATAAAGACGACTTTATCTTTCAGGCTTAATTCATCTGGATTAACTCGCACGTAACGTCTCTCCTCTTTGTTCCCCTCGCTCCGGCACGTCATGGAATCGAGGTACGATCTAGAACTGCAGACCGCCTTCGCGCGATGCTTCAGCCAATGCCTTCACACGTCCATGGTACATTCGACCACCACGATCGAACACCACTGCCTGAACCTTGGCAGCCTTCGCCCGTTCGGCCAACAACTTTCCAACTGCTTTTGCCCCATCAATACTGCCGGTGGATTTCACCGACGTGCGCAACGACTTATCCAAGGAAGATGCCGCGGCTAATGTGGCTCCCTTAAGATCGTCAATGATCTGGGCATAGATATGTGAGCTACTACGAAATACGTTGAGACGAGGCCTCTCGGCCGTTCCAACGACACGTTTGCGCACCCGCTGCTTCCGACGCGTTAACTGACCTGCTTTATCTGCACTATTCATGAATCACCTTACTTCCCTGTCTTTCCAGCCTTCTTACGTAACACTTCCCCGGCATAGCGAACGCCCTTTTGCTTATAGACGTCTGGCGGCTTGATCGCTCTCAAGTTTGCAGCAACCTGGCCCACCAATCGCTTATCGGTTCCCTTCACATTGATCAGCGTCTGCTTATCCACCTTCACATCGATGCCAACTGGAATCGGATATGTGACCGGATTAATATAGCCGACGTTGAAGCTCATCGTCCGCCCCTGCACGGCAACCTTATAACCGACTCCTGTGATTTCCAGATTACGCTCGTAGCCCTTCGTCACACCCTGGACAATGTTACTCAGTTCTGCGCGGGTCAGCCCATGCATCGCACGGACATGGCGGTTCTCGTTCTGGCGATTGACCGTAAGCACTCCGTCCGTAATCGTGACCCCAAGACCTGGAGACAACGACCAATCGAGCTTCCCGAGTGGCCCCTTGACGGAGACGACAGGGCCGGCAACTTTAACATCCACTCCTGCTGGAATCTGGATTGGTTTTATTCCTATGCGTGACATCGATTCCTCGTTATTCTAGCAACCGGCTACAATGACAATCTGGTTGGCGCTCACCATTACCACACCGAGCACAATACTTCACCGCCAAGACCGGCGCGGCGAGACTCCTGATCCGTCATCAACCCCTTGGATGTCGACAAGATGGCCACACCAATGCCATTCTTGACTCGCGGAATATCCTTGATTCCCACGTAGACACGACGGCCAGGCTTGCTGACTCGTTGCATACCGGTGACGACTGGCACTTCATCCACATATCGCAACTGTACCTTCAGGACAGGATGGCCATCCGCCATATCCGCCTGGACGCTCTGAATATAGCCTTCGTTCTGCAGCACACGAAGGAGCTCTCGCTTGAGGCGGGAGGACGGCATGCTCACAGACTCGTGCCGACGCCGAAGTCCGTTTTGAATTCTAACCAATAGATCGCTAATGGGATCTGTAACCATACCAACCCTTTCACCAACGCTCTTCGTGCAACATGACGGCTATCAACCGCCCAGCGACACGGAAGGCAGATAATCTACCAACTCGACTTCCGAACCCCAGGAATCTCACCCTTCAGGCTCAGTAATCGAAAACAAATTCTGCACATGCTAAACCGGCGCAAAAACCCTCGTACGCGGCCGCAGATCCCGCACCGGTGATAGTCCCTGACGGGGAATTTCGCCTTGACGGACGATTTATTTCTTAGCGCTAATCTCGACACCTACAGCTCCTTCGTTTGACGTTACGTCCGGAATGGCATCCCTAAATGCTTCAATAGTGCCCGACCCTCGTCATTCGTCTTGGCGGTCGTGACGATCGTGATGTCCATCCCATGGATCGACGCGACCTCGTCATACTGAATCTCGGGGAAAATGAGCTGCTCTTTCAGCCCAAGGGTGTAATTGCCTCGTCCATCGAAGGACTTTGGCGAGACACCCCTGAAATCCCTGATTCTCGGCAACGACAGGGTGACAAGGCGATCAAGAAACTCCCACATCCGTCGGCTCCGCAGCGTCACTTTGGTGCCGATCGGCATCCCCTGGCGCAGCTTGAAAGTCGCAATGGCTTTCTTCGCCTTCGTAATAAGCGCCTTCTGACCGGTGATCAAGCCTAACTCTGCAGCGGCACTCTCCAAGAGCTTTACGTTCTGAATGGCTTCACCCATTCCGACGTTCAGCACAATCCGTTCAACCTTCGGCACCTGCATGATATTTTTGTAACCGAACTCTTTCATGAGTGCGGGTACAACTTTTCGCAAGTACGCCTCGCGCATCCGCGGGTTAAACTTGGACTCTTCGCTGCCCTCGTCCATCACCTGAGGGGCCGACGACCCTTCTTTTTTCTTGGGTGGCCGCTTCTCTGACGTCTTACTGCCTTTTCCTGATTCAACCTTCGCCATCTGGCGTCCTCACTCCTACTCGACTGAGTCGTTCGATTTTTTGCTGAACCGGACCCGCTTGCCATCTTCGAGCGTACGTACGCCCAGTCGGGTTGGTTTCTGTGTCACAGGACACAGATACATCACATTGGAGATCGCAAGAGGCGCTTCCCGCTCGAGAATGCCACCTTGCTTGACTTTCTGATTCGGCTTGGTGTGGCGCTTGATCATGTTCAACTTTTCAACCACGACCTTGCCCACTCCCGGATCGACTGAGAGCACCTTGCCGGACTTGCCGCGGTCGCGCCCAGAGATCACGACGACCACATCGCCCTTACGAATTCGACTTTTTGCCAACGCCTGCTTATTCATCCGGCCGTCACCACCCTCGTTAAAGCACTTCAGGAGCAAGAGAAATAATCTTCATGAACTTCTTCCAGCGCAGCTCACGAGCGATCGGCCCGAAGATACGCGTGCCAACCGGATCTCCATCTTTGTTGATCAGGACGCAAGCATTCCGATCGAACTTGATGTAGGAACCATCCTCACGGCGCACTTCCTTCGTCGTCCTGACGACCACCGCGCGGCTGACATCGCCCTTCTTCACCGTTGCCGCAGGGATGGCCTCCTTGACCGCCACCACGACAATGTCTCCGAGAGACGCGTATCGGCGCCTGGTGCCACCGAGCACATGAAAACACATGGCCTGCTTCGCGCCAGAGTTGTCGGCCACATCCATGTATGTATAACTTTGAATCATAGTGCCTGTTCCCTCTACCCTTCAAACGACCTCAGCCTAGCCGCCCTGTCCATTTTCCACGACCTCGATCACACGCATGTGCTTATCTTTACTGATGGGACGCGTCTCAACCATGCGCACACGGTCGCCGACCTTACACGCGTTCTCTTCATCGTGGGCCTTGAATTTCGTGACCCGACGCAGCACCTTCCGATAGAGCGGGTGTATGACCGACCGTTCAATCTCAACCACGACGGTCTTATCCATTTTATTGCTGACCACACGGCCAACCCACTCGCGCCGCTTATTTGCTGACTCCGCCATCCTCAGGCCCCTTTCGCCGTGGTAGAAGTTGGTTCGACCTGCGCGAGCTCACGCTGAATCGTCTTGACCTGCGCGATCGACCGCTTTGTCTTTCGCAGCTGCATGGGGTTCTCTAACCGTCCGGTCCCCATCTGAAAACGAAGATTAAAAAGCTCCTGCGTAAGCTGCTGCGACTTCTCCGCAAGCTCAGGTGCCGTTAGCTGACGTAATTCCTTCAGATCCATGGATGCGCTCGCTCCCTACCCTTGTGTCCGATTCACTCGATATTAAAACTCGCCGCGAACAACGTATTTCGTGGCAATTGGCAACTTATGAGAAGCCAAGCGGAAGGCCTCCTTGGCAACTTCCGGCGTCACACCGTCCATCTCATACATAATACGGCCTGGCTTCACGACGGCAACCCAATACTCTGGATTACCCTTTCCTTTACCCATTCGAGTTTCAGCCGGCTTTTTGGTAATCGGCTTATCGGGGAATATTCTCGTCCAAACCTGACCACCCCGCTTCACGCAACGAGTAATCGCGATACGCGCCGCCTCAATCTGCCGACTGGTGATCCAGCCCGGCTCGAGCGCCTTCAATCCAAACTCCCCGAGCGTAATCTGGCCGCCACGATAGGCCTTGCCAGTCATACGCCCCTTCATCATTTTGCGAAACTTAACTTTCTTTGGTGCTAACACAATATCCTCATCAATTAGCCAAGTCTGCGTTCAAATGGCGATTCTTTTTTAATGGGCTGTAGCGGAAGGACTTCACCCTTGTAGATCCAAGTCTTGATTCCGATCTGCCCCATCGTCGTGTGAGCTTCGGCGAATCCGTAATCGATGTCAGCCCTGAGCGTATGAAGCGGCATGCGGCCCTCGCGGTACCATTCAGATCGTGCAATTTCAGCTCCACCGAGACGACCGCCAACCATGATCTTGATCCCCTGAGCGCCAAGACGAAGTGCGGACTGCACACTACGCTTCATCGCCCGGCGGAAGGCAACACGCTTTTCTAGCTGGGTGGCCACGTTCTCACAGACCAACTGGGCATCCAACTCAGGCTTCTTAATTTCTTTAACGGTAATGTAGACCTGCCCGGAGTACATCTTCTCCAACTCAGCCTTCAGCTTATCAACCTCAGCACCCTTACGACCGATGATAATACCAGGACGAGCGGTAGAAATGATCACACGGGTCTGGTCTCCAGATCGCTCGATCTCGATCTTGGCCACACCAGCATGAAAGAGACGCTGCTTGACCATTTTTCGAATCTTGATATCCTGATGGAGCAGCTTCGCATAGTCCTTGCTGGCGTACCACCGAGAGCTCCAGTTGACGTTGTATCCTAGTCGATACCCGATTGGATGTGTTTTATGACCCATAACTCCTTATGCCTCACTCAGCCAGGAAATGAATCGGCTCCGTTAGCCGTCGCTACCTATTGCTTCTCTTTAACATCTACCGTCGACACGACGACAGTAATATGGCTCATGCGCTTCTGAATGGCATTCGCACGCCCTTGCGAGCGGGCACGAAAGCGTTTCAGCGTCGGCCCGCAATCAACAAACGCCCTCGACACGACCATGGACTCACTGTCGCCCATCTCTTTTTGCTCCGCATTGGCGACGGCAGACCGCAGAAGCTTTTCGACGACCTTACAGGCCTGGCGCGGCGTATTACGGAGAAGGGCCAATGCCATCGGAACCTGCTGCCCGCGGATCAAGTCGATCACCGGGCGAGCTTTTCTCGGAGAGACACGGACAAATTTTAAAACTGCTTGTGCTTCAGCCATAACATTCCAATCCAATCGAGTTTGCCGAGACCGCGGTCTGACACCTATTTAAGGGCGACTGATTTCTCTGTTCTGGCATGCCCATGCCCTTTGAAAAATCTGGTCGGAGCAAACTCTCCAAGCTTGTGTCCCACCATGTTTTCCGTCACAAACACAGGAATAAACTTCTTCCCGTTATGAACCGCGAAGGTATGTCCGATCATGTCTGGAATGACGGTAGAGCGTCGTGACCAGGTTTTAATGATCTTCCGATCCTTGTTCTGATTCATCCGCTCTACTTTTTCAAGCAGATGATCGTCGACGAATGCGCCCTTACTTACAGACCTCGGCATCGCGTACTCCTACTTGCGGCGGGAAATAATGAACTTGTCCGTCGCCTTATTGTTCCTGGTCTTATATCCCTTAGTCGGGAGACCCCATGGGGAGACTGGATGGGGATTACCCTGTCCAGACTTTCCTTCACCGCCACCATGCGGGTGGTCGACAGGATTCATGACGACACCGCGCACATGAGGGCGTCGCCCCTTCCATCTCGTCCGACCGGCCTTGCCAACACTAACATTCTCATGGTCCGTATTGCCAACCTGCCCGACCGTCGCCATGCAGGTCGCAAGAATCCGACGCATTTCGCCAGACCTAAGTCGCACCTGAATATACTCGCCATCTCGGCCCATGACCTGAGCGGAACCGCCTGCGCTACGAATCAACTGTCCGCCCCTGCCAGGCTTCAACTCGATATTATGGATCGTGGTACCCAAGGGCATGCTGGACAATGGCAAGGCATTTCCAACGCGAACCTCAGTGCCGAGACCGGCCTGCACGACATCCCCGACTTTCAGTCCGACAGGTGCCAGGATATACCGCTTCTCTCCGTCCTTGTAGTGCACCAAGGCAATACGGGCCGAACGATTAGGGTCGTATTCAAGCGCGGCAATGGTGCCCGGGATTCCGCTCTTATCACGACGAAAATCAATCTTCCGATAGAGGCGCTTATGTCCGCCCCCACGGAATCGTACGGTTGTCCGCCCCTCGTTGTTTCGCGCTCCGGTGCTGCGACGGAACGAGGTCAGCGATTTCTCTGGCCGCTTCTTTGAGAGATCCTCGGTCGTCACTGCGGTCATCCCGCGGCGCCCAGGGGTTCTCGGCTTGAATACTTTGATTCCCATGCTACAGTCGTCCTTCCAATACACCGAGTTAATCCCGGTGCAGCGTCACGCTATGCGCTCTCGTAGAGCTCCAACTTTTCGCCTTGCTTAAGCTTGACGAAGGCCTTCTTCCAATCTGATCTCTTACCGGAGAAACGCCCTAAGCGCTTCACCTTCCCGCGCACATTCATCACATTCACCCGTTCAACTTTTACCTTCAAGAGCGTTTCGACCGCTTGCTTGATCTGGACACGGTTGGCATCCTGGTGAACGAGGAAGGCTACGGTGTTATTGGCTTCCCGCATGGCCGTAATTTTTTCCGTCAACAGCGGTTGCAACAGAATGCTATGGAGACCTGCCTTCATGACCAGACCTCCTTCATCCGCGGCAATTCCCGCTCCGGAATCAGAATCAACTCAGCCCGAACAATGTCATACACATTCAATCCTTCAGGACCCACCACACACACGTTCGGCAGGTTACCCGCCGCTTGAGCCAATCCAGGATGTCCTTCGCCAGCCACAATTAAGGCATATGCCCCAGGCCCAAAATTCGTCAGCACTTGAGCCAACAATTTCGTCTTCGGCTGATCCAACGCCAGATTCGACACAATCACGACTTGTCCATCAGCCAGCTTTGCAGACAGCGCGCTCTGAAGCGCAGCGCGATACTTCTTTTTTGGCATGCTATAGGAATAGTCACGCGGCTTCGGACCAAACACCGACCCGCCGTGGCGCCATACAGGCGAACGGATCGACCCGGCTCGAGCCCGCCCCGTATGCTTCTGCTTCCATGGCTTCTTCCCTGATCCCGCCACTTCGCCACGCCGCAATGTCGATGCCGTACCTTGACGCTCACAAGCACGCTGCATCACCACCGCTTCATGAACCAAGGCCGTGTGCAGCTTGCAGCCAAACACTTCCTCTGGAAGTTCGACGGACCCAACCTTCTGTCTCTTCAAATCAACGACATCAACCGTGGGCATGACCTACCCCTTCTTCGACTTTCTCACCATGATCAGTCCATTTGCTGCACCAGGGATCGCCCCCCGAACAAACAGCAAGTTCTCATCAGGCCTGGATTCAATAACTTTCAATCGCTGCACCGTAATCTGCTTAGCGCCCATATGCCCAGGCAGCGTCTTGCCCTTCCAGACACGAGAAGGATACGAACTCGCGCCCATCGAACCAGGATGACGATGGAACATCGAGCCGTGAGACTCAGGACCGCCAGCATAATGATGCCGCTTCACCACACCCTGAAATCCCTTCCCCTTGGAGATCCCGATGACATCCACCCAGTCGCCTTTTTTAAAGATATCGACTTTAATGGACTGCCCAACCACCACCTCGCCAACCTTCTGAAATTCCCTCAGAACACGCGTAGCCGGCGCCTCCGTCTTCTTCAAGTGTCCCAGCTCAGCCTTCGACAGCTTACGTTCCTTCACTTCACCAAAAGACAACTGAACCGACTCATACCCGTCGCGCTCTTTCGTCTTGATCGTTACCACTCGGCAAGGACCAGCTTCGATGACGGTGACAGGCGTGAACCTCGTCTCATCAAATATCTGAGTCATCCCCAGCTTTTTACCCAATAACCCGTTCGTCATGTGTGACGTTCCTTGTCAATCAACTACAATTAAAGCTTAATCTCGACATCCACGCCGGCAGCCAAATTCAACTTCATCAGAGAGTCCATGGTCTCAGGCGTCGCATCCATGATATCCATCAAACGCTTGTGCGTCCTGATTTCAAACTGCTCACGAGCCTTCTTGTCCGCATGCGTCGCACTTTGCACCGTAAATTTCTCAATACGCGTTGGGAGCGGAATCGGGCCGACAATCTTCGCTCCGCTTCGGCGAACCGTCTCGACGATTTCAGCCACAGACTGATCCAGGACGCGATAATCGAACCCGCGCAACCGAATTCTGATTCTTTGTTCAACCTTAACCATTCATTCCTCTATTCATCTGACCAATCATTACGCCAGAATTTCGGTGACGACGCCAGAACCGACAGTCTTGCCGCCCTCGCGCACCGCGAACCGCAGCCCTTGATCCATCGCAATCGGACTAATCAGCTCACCCGTCACACTCACATTATCGCCCGGCATGACCATCTCCACGCCCGGATTCAACGTCATAATCCCCGTGACATCGGTCGTCCGGAAGTAGAACTGGGGCCGGTAGCCGTTGAAGAACGGCGTATGCCGCCCGCCTTCCTCCTTGGCCAACACATAGATCTCCGCCTTGAACTTCGTATGCGGCGTGATGCTCTTCGGCTTCGACAGCACCATCCCGCGCTCCACATCTTCCTTCTTCGTGCCCCGCAACAAGACGCCGACGTTATCGCCTGCCTGCCCCTCATCGAGCACCTTCCGGAACATCTCTACCCCGGTCACAATCGTGACCTGGTTCGGTCGCAAGCCCACGATCTCGATTTCATCCCCCACCTTCACGATCCCGCGCTCGATACGGCCCGTCACGACGGTCCCACGCCCGCTGATGGTGAACACGTCTTCGATCGGCATCAAGAACGGCTTATCGATCGGACGCTCCGGCGTCGGGATATAGGTATCAACCGCTTCCAGCAACTTGAGAATGGACGGCACACCGAGCGGCCCCTGATCCCCTTCCATCGCCTTCAAGGCTGAGCCATGAATGATGGGGGTCTTGTCGCCCGGGAAGCCATATTTGGTCAACAGCTCCCGCACTTCGAGCTCGACCAACTCCAAGAGTTCCGCGTCATCGATCTTGTCGGCCTTGTTCAGGAACACGACGATGTAGGGCACTCCGACCTGCCGGGCCAAGAGGATGTGCTCCCGCGTCTGCGGCATCGGACCGTCTGCCGCACTGACGACGAGGATCGCGCCATCCATCTGCGCGGCGCCGGTGATCATGTTCTTGACGTAATCGGCGTGGCCCGGGCAATCCACGTGCGCATAGTGGCGATTGACCGTTTCATACTCCACATGGCTGATGGCAATCGTCATAATCTTGGACGCATCGCGTCGACCCTGGCTCTCGCTCGCCTTCGCCACTTCGTCGTAGCTGATGAACTTGGCCATGCCCTTATCCGCGCTCACCTTGGTCAGGGCCGCAGTCAACGTCGTCTTGCCGTGGTCCACATGTCCGATCGTCCCGATATTCACGTGCGGCTTCCGCCGCTCATATTTCGCCTTCGCCAT
>JANYAJ010000263.1 GCA_025361385.1 Nitrospira sp. | reverse complement strand
CCAGAGTCGGGAGCAGATCGTCGGGAGCCTTGAGTTCGTCGGTGAGGCGAAGCTTGACATCAAAGTTGATGCCCAAGGCATTGATCAGAATCAGCTTCGTTCGCTCGACATCGCTGACAGCCAACTCCAATCGTTGCCGCTCGTTCTCCAATTGGGTTTCAAGCCTGGCGGTGTCGAGGCCTGTGGCCATTCCGCCGGTCTGCCTGTTTTTGATGAATGCCACGAGTTCTTTATACAGCTCGACATTGGCCGTTCGCGCATCCACCGTCTCGTAGTTCTTCAAGACCTCCAAGTAATTCAAGGCTACCGTGGCCATCGTGTCATTCTTCGTCGTATCTGATTCTCCCTCTGAGACGGCCAATGCCGCGCGCGACGCACGCCAGCGCTCGATCAGGCTCCAACTGAACAGTGACTGCGACAGCGTACCTCTGGCATCGGCGATATCGAATGGGTGGGTCCTGACCGGCGCACCACCGATGGTACCGAGAAAGAAGGTTTGATTATTGAATTTTGCAGAAGATGCTAAGTTCGGCAATAAGGCACCAAGTTGAGTTCTCGAGGCTCCACGAGCCGCTTCGATGCGCTCTTTGTACAAGCGCACATTCGGATTCTTGTCCAGTGCCGCCTCAATGGCGTCCCTGAGACTGAGCTTCAGGACCGGGGTCTCTTGCGGAATCTGCAGAGGCGACTCGGCAGCCGAGCTCTGCTCCACACAGAGCAAACCTGCCATGAGGCATACCCACATCACGCGCGCGTATATTCGCATACTGATAACATCTCCTTCGCTAACAGACTCTAGTTGCTCTGGGATATTGAGTGAGCCTCGCGTATCTATGTGGAACCAAATGGACCGGACAAATCAGAGAAGCACAATCAACGAGACATTCCACACACACCGCGGTTACGGATTTTCGGCCGAGGAAAATTGAAACTCCACCGTGCAGGCCAGACCGGCAGAGATCACATTGTTCGGATTCGGCATTTCCAATCGCACCCCGAACGTACCGCTGGCGCTATCAACGACCTTGTTCACGACCATGATCTTCGCCTGATGGACCGGCTGCCCCTTCCCTTCCGGGCGCACATCGGCACGCATGCCCGTTTTCAACCTCCCAAGCAACGAGATGGGAGCAAACACTTCCACACGCAATGGATTGATCTGCGCCAGCTTCATCACAGGCGTCTGGCGGGCCAGCTCGCCGGGAGAGAGCAGCCGATCCACCACGACGCCAGTGATGGGACTTCGAATCGAATGCAAGAGCAGGGCAGCCGTCGCTCGATGTAATTCCAGCTCTGCCTGACGTTTGTTTTCTGAGGCCTCCTGATAGGACATCTCCGCCAAGGCTTTTTCTGTCTGTGCCTCATCCACTTCGTGTCGGGCGATCGAGTTTGTCTTGAACAAATCCAGCGCCCGTTCGAGCTTCCGCGTGCTGAACCCGATCTTCACCTGGCTGCTCTTCAGCACCGCCTCAGCCTCCGCCTTGGACTTGGCTAATGCAACCGTCGCCTCTTCCAAACTCGATTCGAGGGTCACGATCACCTGGCCCTTGGTCACCCAATCTCCGCGATCCACAGGCACGGTTTGAATCACCCCTTCGACCGGTGTCCCGATGGAAATCTCGGCATAGGGCTTGATCACACAGGCCATTTCCGCCGCCCACACGGATGGCACCAGCAGCGCACAAAAACCAACCGCAACGACAACCCTAATCATAACGCGAGTTCGATCCGACAGATCTCGTTGCGCCCCTATCGTGTCCTCGACTTCCGACAACATCTTCATCTGATCATCCTATTCGATTTTTTTCCGAACCGCACAGAACACTTGAGCCCAGCCGGCAATTTCAACTCTCGATTTGGGAGTTCCAATCGCACGCCGAATGTGCCGCTCGCCGCATCCACCACCCGATCGACCACCGTGACCTTCGCAGCATACTCACCGGTGAGCGGGGCCTCCGGCTTCACATGCGCCGCCATACCCACAACAATCTTTCCAAGCATCGCCACCGGCGCATAGACCTCGACCCGCAGAGGATCGATCTGTGCAATTTTAAGAATCTTCTCTTGCTTGGGGAATT
Source organism: Nitrospira sp. (assembly GCA_025361385.1). Taxonomy (GTDB): domain Bacteria; phylum Nitrospirota; class Nitrospiria; order Nitrospirales; family Nitrospiraceae; genus Palsa-1315. The sequence continues at coordinate 1,736 of JANYAJ010000263.1, read as the reverse complement.
CACCAGGATTCATGAATCGCTCAACCACCACACCGTTGACTGGACTTTTCATCGTACGGAGCGCCACCTCAGCCGACGTCCGCTGCAATTCCAAGTCTGCAAGACGCCGATTGGTCAATTCTGCCTGTGCATGCTGAACTGACCCTTGTGCCCGCTCGAGACTGGTATCGAGCGTTGCCAGGATCTGTCCTTCTTTCACCAGATCTCCCCGGTCCACCTCAACCGTTTCCAGCAATCCGCCAACCGGCGTCGTGATGGTAATCACCACATAAGGTTGGATTAAACAATTGAGGTCTGAGCTCACGGCATAGGCCGTGGGCTGGGAACACCATTCAGCAAACACCATAACCAGACCGATGAGTCCAAACCGCATCACCATCACACCAGCCTCCTGTGTCTCATTCCATTCGTCCAGAAAATGCAAGCGAGGTTTCCAGCTGATCCTCGTGTTGTAACAGATCTTTGCGAATCCTAGCATGCAACGCTTCCGCGGATAGCTGGGCTTGTCGAACGAGAAACCTCGCGAACTTGCCATGGAGCGGCTTTCCTCTCCGCACACAAGCGTCAGCCAGCCATCGCCACAATAGTCGACGCGACGTCACCATGAGATCGTCCTCCAACGACACGAGCGTCTCAAAACTTCCAGGCTCCCCCTGTCGACCGCTGCGCCCATAGAGCTGCCGATCGATACGCCCCGCCTCGTGCCGCTCAGTCGCTAACACATGCAGCCCGCCCGCCCTCGCCACCTCTGGAAGCAACTTGATATCTGTACCACGGCCAGCCATGTTTGTGGCAACCGTAACGCGACCGGGCTGACCGGCCTTCGATACGATATCGGCTTCTTCCTTGTCCTGCCTGGCGTTAAGGATGACGTGCGGAATCCCTGCCGTAGTGAGCTTTTCACTCAGAAGTTCTGATGCGGAGACCGACTTCGTTCCCACCAGAACTGGCCGCTCCCGTGCATGAAACCCCGCGATACGCTCCACGACAGCATTCCACTTCTCATCCTCTGTGGCAAACAACGACTCACCCAGCCCCTGCCGCTGCGACGGACGATTCGTGGGAATCGTCACGGTGGCCAAGCGATAGACATGCCACAATTCGGTGGCGACCTCTTGCGCTGTACCGGTCATCCCGGCAAGCCAGAGGTACCGGCGAAAGAATCGCTGATAGGTAATCCGCGCCAATGACGCATTCATCGGCGTCAACGGACATGCTTCCTTCAGCTCAATCATTTGATGGAGCCCCTGCTCCCATGACCGGTCTCCCATGATGCGTCCGGTATATTCGTCGATGATCTGGACCTTCTCGTCCCTGACAAGATAATGGGCGTCGCGATGGAACAGATACAGGGCCGTCAGCGCCTGACGGACAAGTTCTTCACGCCTCCGTGGGCCGGACCAGAACCCGGTGAGATCCTTCGCGCGAACCGCCAACAGGGCCTGCCCGGTCGGCGTCAGACGGATACTCCGTTCCCGGGGATCGATCTCGAAGTCCGCCCCTCGAGCCAGTGCACGCGCCAGCGACAATGCCGTTTCATAAATCGGCTTCTCCAGCACCTGCCCGCCGCTGCCGGAGATGATGAGAGGAACACGGGCTTCATCGACCAGAATGCTGTCTGCTTCATCCACAATACCGAAACACAACCCCCGAAGCACCAGATTCCGAAGTCGCGTGGCATCGCCGTATAATTTCTCCAACTGTAGTTGAATGCGATTGGGTTGCCGCCCCACCGC
>JANYAJ010000259.1 GCA_025361385.1 Nitrospira sp. | reverse complement strand
GAAACGCCTCATCACCCAAGCCGTCACCCCATACCAGAACGGCAATCGTATCGTATTCCCCTTTGCCGTGCGGATCGTCGTAGCGCGCAAACCCCGTTGAGCCTTGTCATGGCGACGAAGCACGACGGGTTTCGAGACTTCGTGCTGGATCAGCTCAGCGGGTTACCAGACCTGACCTCCCGTGCCATGTTTGGGGGATATGGGCTCTACCAAGGAGACCGGTTCTTCGGGATCATCCACAAGGGCCGGCTCTACTTTAAGACCGATCGGATGACCGCCCCTCACTATCGCGACCGGGGCATGAAGCCCTTCACACCCACGTCCACTCAGACGCTCAAGAATTACTACGAAGTTCCGGTCGATATCTTAGAAGCTCCCGATGCTCTCCTCACCTGGGCCTCTCAAGCCGCACTGGGATAACAATCCCCCGCATTCCTTACTCCAGACGTTCTCCGTGACCGGAATGGCTGAGACAAAAATGGAGCTGCTCCGACTATTCATGATCGCGCCGAGACGGATCCCCCTATATAATGATAATGCAATGAATCGACAGGACCGCTTTCACCAGGAAACAACGCTGTGATCCACCCATTCGGGTATCTTCTCCTCATGGCGATGCTGAGCGCGGGCGTCGGCACTCTCACCTGGGCTGATGAGCGTCCAGCTCCAAAGAGCTTATGGCAGACGGTCCTGACTCCTCCCACGACCGACCAGCCGACGCCGCGAAGGCCCTGGGTACTCCGCGATCGGGAAATCTCGCTCGACCTTCCCCTACTCCAGATCTTAAAGGATGCCGGAGCCAGGCCCCATCCCAGAATTACCATTGAGTTGTTCGATGGGACCAGCCAGGAACTGGATATCAGCTCCACGATCTCCCGCAGCAACGATACCGCCGTGATCCGCGGCACCTTCAAACCGCCCTCGAAGGGAGACTTTACCTTTGTCGTCAACGGGTCGCTGCTCGTCGGAACCATGCAGGTGGGCGACCGCCTCTACAAGACCGAACACATCACCAACGGCCGACTGCGGCTCCTTGAAATCGACCCTGATAAATTGCCGCCGGATTGAGCCTCGTCCGATCCGGCTGATGGCGATTCCCCCTGTGCTATGCGACACTGATTTATGTCGACTCCACCATCGACAATCTGGACCATCGGCCATTCGACCAGACCGATCCACGAATTCATCGCCCTCCTGCACGCCCATGCCATCAATCTCCTCGTCGACGTGCGAACCGTTCCACGGTCGCGTCACAACCCGCAGTTCAATACGGAGGCCCTCGCTGAGAGCCTGAGAACTTCGGGTCTCAACTATCTCCACATGTTGGCGCTTGGCGGCCTGCGAAAAGCCCGAAAAGATTCGATCAACGACGGATGGCGCAATGCCAGCTTTCGTGGTTATGCCGACTATATGCAGCAGGACGAATTCCGGGATGCGCTGGAAGCGCTGATGACGCATGCCCAGCAAGAACCCACCGCAATTATGTGTGCCGAAGCCGTCCCCTGGCGCTGTCACCGATCCTTGATTGCCGACGCGCTGGCGAGCAGAGGCTGGACCGTCAGACACATCCTCTCACCGGTCAAGGCAGATGAGCATCGGCTGACGCCGTTCGCAGTCGTCGACGGAAACACCATTGTCTATCCTCAACCAGCCGATCCTCTTGCTCCACCCCGACTCTTCTGACGCCATGTGGTATGGATGGCTCGCAGACCTGACCCTGTGCCTCCATGCCGGTTTCATCCTCTTCGTGATGTTCGGCGGATTCTTGACGGTGAAGTGGCCTCGTGCCGTCTGGCTGCACCTGCCTGCGGTGTTATGGGGTGCGACGGTCGAATTCACCGGCTGGATCTGCCCGCTGACGCCACTTGAGAATTGGCTACGAGAGCAGGCTGGCCAACAGGGCTATCGCGAGGACTTTCTCTCCCGTTACCTGTTGTCGACATTGTATCCAGATGGCCTGACGCGCAACATACAACTCCTGCTCGGCGCAATCGTGCTCGCCATCAATATCTCATTATACGGGTGGCTCTGGCGTCGATCTCAGAGACAACGGCCGTGACGGCACGCTGGTAAAAGGGAACCTCACCGAGTGACGAGAAGCGAGCCGGATGGAGAGGGACGTTCGGAGGGAGGCGCAGCGAGGTCTCCGCTGCGCCCCCCTTCTTTTCGCAGATCCCCTTATAAGAAACGCTTCTGCCACCCGACTCTCACAAGGCCTGTCACTCGACAAATTGCCCGGATATGCCGGAGTTGACGGACATGCGTTAGTATTGATACATGGAGAGCCATCCATCTCTTTACCAGACCGCGAGGACACGATGCCCATAGACGAAATTGAGCAAAAAGTCAGCGAGCGCTACGCCAAGGCCGCCAGTACGTGCGAGCAGATGTGCTGCCCGACTAGTTATGACATGGCGAACCTCAAATCCTTCATCCCGGAAGAGGTCCTCAAGATCTCCTACGGATGCGGCACCCCGGCTGGCCTGAAAACGGTACGCCCCGGTGAAACGGTTCTGGACATCGGCTCAGGGGGCGGCATCGATTGCTTTGAAGCCTCGCGCCTCGTCGGTCCGACCGGCCGCGTGATCGGCATCGATATGACCGATACGATGCTGGAGATCGCCCGCAAGAACGCCGTCGTGGTCGCCAC
>JANYAJ010000252.1 GCA_025361385.1 Nitrospira sp. | reverse complement strand
CCTCCGGCGATCGCGAGGCTGAGCAGACCCATGCAATTGAATGGTATCGAGAACTGGCGCGGGTCTCTGCCGATCCGGTCGTGCCGCTTCAGTTAGCGATTCTTCAAGCCGAGGCCGGCCATGTGTCCCAGGCGCTTCTCTCTGCGCACGAGTGGGCCGAAGCGGACGATCCGCTGCCTCAGTTTGCCGATCTGGTGATGGCCGCCTATGGCGAGGGACCGGCTCATGATGCGGACCGGTATGTCTTGTGGCAAGCCGAGGTGGCAGAGCTATTGCCTGCCGGCTGGTTTTACGATCGCCTGGCTGAAGGGTTAGCCCGCCGGGCCAACGATCACGCGCTCGTGGTCAGGATCCAGGAACAGGCCGCGGTCCGTGTCGACCGTCAATTTGTCCGGTCGCAACGCGTCACACTTGTCGAGCTCAGTGCGATGGTTCTCGGGACAGTGGCCTTAGCACTCATCTGGCTGAGGCGGAAGGAGCCGTCTAGTTTCGTCAGGCTCCATGAACCGGGCGTGCCGCCGCCCTGGCCGGGCGGTATCGGCACGGCAGTCTTGCTGCGCGGCGGTGCGATCGGTGCGATGTTTACCGCCCTGTTCTTGATCTATGCGCCGCCCGACAATGCGTCGCTTCGGGCATTGGCCATTCCGATGACGAATGTACCGTTACTCTTTTTGGCCCATCGCCACCTCTTCCGGCCGGCCGGGATGACGTTCGACGAAGGGTTTGGGCTGGAGATCGGATGGGCCCGTGCCGGGCGTCTGGCGATCGCGGTCTTGGCGGTGGTGGCTGCCGGTTTGTGGGGCGAGTGGGTGATGGATTGGCTATCGGAGCCGCTTCATCTGACGAGTCACTGGGCCGAATGGTTCGACGCAGATCTTGTCTGGGCCTCCCCTGCGCTGACGGCGATCAGTTTAGTCGAGTACGTGATCTTTGCGCCCGTATTTGAGGAACTCGCATTTCGCGGGCTCCTGTTCGCGATTCTACGACGACGGTTCCGTTTCCTGCCTGCCGCGTTGATCAGTGCGAGCATCTTTGCCATTGCCCATGGCTATGGATTGGTTGGCTTCATCAGTGTGCTCTGGAGTGGTCTGCTCTGGGCCTGGATGTATGAAAAAACCGGGAGTCTTTTGCCTGGGATGTTGGCGCATGCCATCAATAATCTTCTCGTTTGTTTGGCAGTGATGGCGTTGTTACGGTAGCGGGCGATGAACCTGGCTTCCAACGTCGTTCTCAACTCAACCCAATCCTCAACGTACCCTACGGGTACGCCTCCGGTTGGGCTTCGTCTGCGGCCTAGTTGGAGAACCAGTTTGATCGTCCGCAAGATACACAATATGTGAAGTTTCTATGTCAGAGTTTGCAGAGTTTCATAGAGGTCTGGGTGCCTCAATGTGTAGCCGAGTGCTGTTCGAACTTTGGCGTTGCTGATGCGTTTGCCTGTTGAGTGATCTTCTTTTGTCGGTGTCCCGGCCACGTTCCATCGCTGTTGCGCTGTGGCGCAGATCTCGCTCCATGTGTGCGGTTGGCCATCGCTGACGTTGTAGGCTTCGCCAGGGGGTCCTTTTTCGATCGCGGCGAGGCAGATGGCAGCCAAGTCTTCGACGTGAATCAAGTTCACATATTTCCGTGATGGACCGACGCGGCCTTGCTGGATCCAATTCAGCGGATTTCTGCCGGGTCCATAGATGCCCGCGACGCGTAAGACGATCGCTCCATATTTGTGTCGTAAGAACTCCTCACCCTGAACGCGGGGTTTGGTCAGATCGATTGGCGCGGTTTCATCGATCCATTGCGGCGGATAGTCCTGAGATTCGCCGACCTCATAGGCCGAGGTGCTGCCGAGTACCACCAAGCGTCTAGCTGAGGCATTGAGCCAACCTGCGAAGGTCTCTACCTGATGAAGCGGGGTTGCCGGAAAGCACCAGACGAGATCAGCTCCCGTTGGGATATTTCTCCAGGTCGAGGGCTGCTCCAGGTCGAACATCACACGTTGTTCCGAGGGCACCTCGGCGAGATTGCGAAGAGGATTCCTGCTCGTGGCCAGGACCGTCCGCCCTTGAGCGGCGCCCATGGTATACAGCACATGCCCCGTATAGCCGGATCCCAGCACGACGAGCGGCGAAGTCGACGGTCGGCTCACTCAATAACCCCCCATCCGTAAGGTTGCCCCATATTTTCACAGTCGGGTAAGATGGCACAACTGTTGCTCGAAGAAGAATTCGCAGGAGAATTCAGGATATGAAACACATCGTCTCAACATTGTCGATCATGATCCTTGGGTTCAGTCTCTTTGGCTGTTCAGGCGGGGGGAGCGGTGCGGGAGGAGGCAATACTCAGGCCTTTGCGGTATCGACGACCGCGGCCACGTATGGCGTAATAGGGAATGCCTATTCCTCGACATTGGCGGCCACAGGGGGGACAGCGCCGTTCACTTGGATAGTATCCGGTGGGGTGTTGCCAGCCGGGTTGACACTGAATGCGACGACCGGGGTTGTGACTGGCACACCGGCTGCGCCCGCTGGGAATGTCACCACGACGTTCACCGTAAGTGACGGCACGGGGAAGACGGCGACAGGTTCTGTCCTATTCGCCATTCATCCGAGGACGGATCGTGTGTCGGTTGACGGTTCGGGGGCATCGGGCAACGGGGCAAGCCCGGAAGCGGCGATCAACAGTATAGATGGCCGCTTCATCGCGTTTACGTCGTTGTCTACGAATGTGACGGCTCTCCCGGGAGGCAGCGGCTCGCAGATTTTTATTCATGACCGCCAAACAGGCCTGCCGAGTTTAGTGTCCAGGGTCAACCTGGGCAATGCGGGAAATGGAGCCAGCAATCAGCCGACGATCAGCGCCGACGGTCGGTATGTCGCCTTTACTTCGGCGGCCACAAATCTTATCCCGACTGTCGGGGGAGGTGGCACACAGGTTTTTCTTCGCGATACTCAAGCCAATCAAACCACTCTGGTGTCGCGGGATACCCTGGGCAATGCGGGAAATGGGGCGAGCAGCCAGCCGACGATCAGCGCCGATGGTCGATATGTGGCCTTTACTTCGTCTGCCACAAATCTCGCGCCGATTGTCGGCGGGAGCGGCTCTCAGATTTTTCTTCGCGATACTCAGGCCAATCAAACTATTCTG
>JANYAJ010000158.1 GCA_025361385.1 Nitrospira sp. | reverse complement strand
CACGGAAGGCGCTTCGACTATGATCAACCATGTGGTTCGTGAAGCGTCGTTCGCCCATTCAGTGGGTCTGATTTGAGGCGAGATACCGTGATCTTCGGGATGCGCTTCACAGGTGCCGAGCTGTTCGTGACCGAATGGGAGACGGAGCCAGCTTGAAGGAAATGCCGAGCCCTCCATCTCCTCACGAGTCATTGTGGTCAAAACGGCTGCAAGGCGATCGGTGGTTTTTGCGAAACTCTGATCGAAGGTTCAGAAAGAATCCGTCTCTATCGAGCGCAGCACTCTTCTGAGGATTACTGTTGCACTCCCTGCATGGCGGGACGCTGAACAATCTTGCGGTCGGCTGGATCAAACCGCAAGATTGTTCAGTCATTGAGGAGAGTCATTTCCACACGATCATGTCTATTTCACCGGAATGCTGATCACGATCGCCCCCATGACATCATTGATCTTGAAATCCCGCTTGGGGCTGTCCGGATGGGCATTATGGCAGCCGATGCATGCCTGGGTCACTGCAAGATCCGGATAGACGGCCTGGAAGTAACGGGCGCCTCCTTCCTTCACAAAACCAGTGTGAGGTTTAGCCGGATGAGTGAGGACCGTACCCAGGCCTGTCTTCTCGAACTCACTGGCGGCGGCATTCTTCTTGTTGATCGGCCAGAGGCTGATCAATCGATACTGTATTCCGACCCCTTTTCTCGCCATGACGCGGCCCGACTCCATTAAGAATTGAGCCGGGAGCGGCAGTGTATTCTTCTGCTCCCAGTTCTCCGAGGCCACGACCACCCCTTTGGTCTGCAGCCGTTCCACGACGTGCTTGGTGTACACCTCACGGTCCGCTTCAATTACGGCGTGGACATAGTCCGCCACTATTTCGACAGGCAGACTAATAGCGGTCCCTTCCGTCGTCGCGCTGCTCGACCCGACTGCGCCGCAGCTCAATCCGAACACCAGGATGAGAGTTCCCCGTAGGAACTTGCTGGCGAATGTCATGGTAACCTCCTTGGTTTCCTCATGGACCGGTCGGCGCCATTCGCCGCAGTTCCATGAAGGGGTGAGGTGCGTTGCGGATGCAGGGTTTCGCAGTCGCCGCGATGAGCAGGCTGGTTAGTTTGCTCGTTAAGCTGGAGTCGGGAGTAGAGGCAAAGCAGTGACCTGCACGAGGCGACTGAATCAGCTGGTCGCTAGGATCGCTGGAGGAGTGGACGGAGGCCCCGTAGTAGGAAAATACCGAAGCCATGGCTCGGTTCTCCCTGTCCGTATGATGCAGCGTACCCACTGGATCATATGCTCATCCATCATACTCTTCGGTTTGCAAGCTGTCCAACTGCCTGGATCAGCATAAATTATTCGCGCATCGCTGGACGGCAGCGCAATGCAGGCAGAACCACAACATTTCACAGCGTACTGGCATGCCACGCGTCGGAGAGAAGAAGTCATCGCCAAGGTGGGCGCTGCACCGTATCGTCTTTCAGGAGGTTGGTCAGCGTCTCGAACTGGGCTACATTAAATAGCCGCCGTGCAACGTTCCCCTGCCCGTCTCGATGCCGCTGCAGATCATGCGAGATCGCGCTCACGTTATAGATGCCTCGCTCACGTACTGCCTGGCTTGCCAGAAGGTCCTGCATGGGTTCATAGAGGTCTTCTGCAAACCATTTCTGGTCTGGAACGGGGAAGCCCATTTTATCAACGCGTGTTCGCACTGTCTCCGGAATGCGATGACGCATCGCTTCCCGGAGCAAAAATTTATTCCAGGGACCACGCAGCTTCCACTTCGTGGCAATATTGAAGACCAGAGATACCAAACGATAGTCGAGAAAGGGTAGTCGCGTTTCCACGGAATGTGCCATGGAGTTACGATCCTCAACCCTCAGATACAGGGGAAGCGGAGCATGTTCAACGGCTCGCATCTGTATAGCAGTGAGCGACAAGTCTAGGTATTCAGGCACGTCGTTCTCATAGTATCGACAGAGTTCCGGGCTAAACCACGTGTTGCGCTGATACTTCCGCTGATTTTTCCATACAGATAGGGCATGGTATGCGGGAAGGTGGTGAAGCGCGGTGAGGCCCGCTTTTCCCAACGAGGACAGGAAATACTTCCACGGAGACCCTCCATGGACTGACGTATACGACTGAATCTCGTTCCACGCATCACCAAAACCGCCTTGACGAATCAGCATTTGCCAATAGGCTGGAAAGTAACTGGAATACCCCGCGATGACTTCGTCCGCTCCTTGCCCGCAAAGCACAACACGGATTCCATTTTTCGCTGTCAGCCGTATGAGATCAAACCCGACGAGGGCGTTGAACGAATGGACTGGTTCATCATGGAACCATAGGACCGTTGCCATTTTGTCCCACAGTTCTAGCGGAGCTTCTTGAAATCGGTGCAAGGTTGCTTGTGTCTGGATTACGGTATCGGCGATATAGGAAGATTCGTCGAATTCCTTGGTTATGAAAGAGAACGCATGAAGTGCAGTCATTCTTTCGTGCTCAGACTCACTCTTGAGCTTCGCCAGCATGCAAATGATGGAGGTTGAGTCTAAACCGCCTGAAAGCGTCACGCCGATCGGCTGATCACTCCGCATTCGCAGCCGGACTGAGTCTTCGAGGAGTTCGCCAAATGATTGCACAGGATCCTTGCAGTCAATCGAGGGGATCGCACCCAAAGACCAAAACCGCCACTGTTTCCAATGCCCCTCGATGTCCAGCTCAAAGGCAGTTCCTGGAGGCAGTTGGTGGATATCCGTGAAGAATCGCTCCTCACCGTCATTGATCTCCCCCTGCAACAGAAATTTCGAGGCGATTTTCCAGTTCACTCCCCCTTGGTACAACCCTGAGGCTCGGACTGCTTTAATTTCCGATGCAAATAGCGCGTAGCGGTTCGTACGGTGGTAGAAGAGGGGTTTCACCCCGAAGCGATCACGGGAGCCGAACACACGACTACGCTGCCGATCGTAAATGAGGAAGGCCCACATTCCATTGAGTTTCGGTAAACAGTCATGCCCCCATTGTTGATAGGCATGAAGCAACACTTCTGTATCTCCGGTTGACTTAAAGGTGTGGCCGAGAGACTGAAGTTCGTGGCGCAGTTCGACGTAATTATAAATCGCTCCGTTAAATACGAGGATCAGCTCACCGTCTTCGCTTATCATGGGTTGATGAGCTGTGGGCGTGAGGTCCAAGATCGCAAGCCTTCTGAATCCCAGTCCGACAGATCTAGACGCGTAGAAGCCGCCTTCGTCAGGCCCTCGATGAAATAGAGAGGCGGTCATCCGGTCAACTGCCTGCTTGTCAGCCGGCAAACCTTCAAATCCGACCATTCCGGCGAAACCACACATATGATTGAGTCGCCCTTAGTTCAGGTGAATTCTATGATGAAAAACCATCAGTGGGTATACGAGACCGGGCGCATTCAGCCTCTCGCCAATCTCAAGACTTCTTCGAGGTCTTGATCGCTATCATTCTGTCATCCTCTGTGCTGCGTTTAACGCAGGCTGATGGGAGTATAGTTGATTATGCAGTCTACTGGGTACGTCGTCTGGAAATAGGAGACACGCTGGAACATCGCCGCCGCGCTTGAGGCGTTCATGGAGGCAGTAGAGAACAATCTCCGTCATACAACTAGAACTGTCAAATTGTTTTGCCTTCTCGACGTGGGGTGCAATGAATCTGGCTCAGATGTCATATTCGCTGAGCTCCTTCATATCCGGTACGTCCATCATAAGTTCAGCAAGTTCGTTAGCTAAGGCCCTGCTAGGGGCCCCTGGTCGGTTAAAAGTTTCCCGCCTGGACCACGTCCTCAAGGCTGTTGATGTCGAGCCAGTGGCCTGCGGTATAGAGCACGCGGATCGGGTACTGCCGTTTCAAGAGTTCTTGGAGCAGTTGAGGGATGGCGGCTTTGCGATTGGCAGGCTTGGCCAGCAGCTCGACAATAATCTCGGTAATGAGCGTGGCGGCGCTCGGCGAGACTTTGAGAAAGCCCATCCAGACCCCGTGGATGGATTCTTGAGGGAGGGTGCCTCCCAGTTGCTTGAGAAAGATCTTCGCGTTAAAGGCTCTTCTCGAATTGGGAACGGTGCATTCGGTAAATCCGCCGAGGCGGGCATAGCTGCCCTGTTCCTGCCAATTGCTGTCGACGAAAATCACGCAGTCACCGGTTTCCTGGCAGAGGGACTGGGGAATGTATTTATTGAACAGCACGTCGCCATAGGAAATAATGGTGTCCTTTGCCGGTCCTTTCAGGGCTTGGAGGGCCTTCAGGAGCGAATCCAGTTCTCCGGTGTCCGCGAAATCATCGTTGTCGACATAGGTCAGGTTGGGCAGATTGACGGTTTCTTTCTTATATCCGCGGACCACCACGATGTCTTTGATCCCTACCGCATTGTAGGCGTCGACGATATGGGACAGGATGGGGATGCCCTGGATCTTGACCATCGTTTTGGGCTGCTGTTCGGTGAGTTCCCCCAGTTCCTTTCCGCGGGAGGCGGCCAGCACGATGGCCGCGGTGCCCTCGGCGCCTTTGGGCAGATAGCGGTCTTCAGCCTCTTGCAGCTCTGCGGCGTTTTGCAGGCGGAAGATTTCTGAGACCGGCGCGACTTTGTCTTCGATGGAGAGCAGGTGTTCCTGGTCTTTTAACGTGCGTGCGGTTTTTTGCATGGCGGCCACGGCCGATCGAAGCATGTGATTGGCCCAAATCACCATCGAAATCCCATGCTGCCGAAATACGTCGGTGGGGGTGGCATAATATTTGGTGGGCACGATCACGACGGGGCAGCGATTGCCCCATTCCTGTTTGAACGCCAGGATTTCATCCGGCACTGAGAGGGCGCTGTGAATGAGGATGCCGTCCGCCCCCGCCTGATGATAGGCCTCGGCGCGACGCAGCGCTTCGGCTAACCCCCAGCCGCAGATGAAGGCTTCCACTCTGGCGATAATACAAAAGTCCTGGTCGGTTTGCGCGTCTTTGCCGGCTTTGATCTTGCCGCAGAATTCCTGCATGTCCGCCATGGGTTGGGCGTCCCCCTTGATGAAACTATTCGTCTTGGGGAAGAGTTTGTCTTCGATGCAGACCGCGGCGACTTTGCGTTGTTCGAGTTTGCGGACTAGGCGCTGCATATTATTAAAGTTGCCGTAGCCGGTATCGCCATCAAGGAGAATGGGAATCGTGGTGGCGTCGGACATAAATTCCAGGGTCTCAAGCACCTGGGTCCAGCTGGCTTCGTTGTTGTCACGGACGCCGAATTGCGCGGAAATGGAGAGACCGCTGGCCCAGATGCCTTTAAAGCCGGCTTCCTGGACGATTTTGGCACTGAGGCCATTGTGCGCCTCGCAAATGAATTCGAGCGGCTCCGACAAAAGGAGCTTCTTAAATTGACGTGCTGTGGTCATGCCTGTGGTCGAACTCATGGATTCCCTTCCTTCTCCCTGCCAACAGTCATTGAGGCGGTGCCGCTCTTGGTACTCGTTCGCTGGAAAGAATACCGTTTTCCCCTGGATAAATCATCCTGGATTAGGGGCCGTCAAACGTACGATATACGAGATGACACGAGGCGGGGTTCCCTGCCCCTCGTTCCGATGGCCTTCTGTTGCGATACGTGGGGAATTCTCTCGATATTTTAGGCGGGTAGTTTGGCCGATCTGTGAATGCTCATAATATTTTTCCAGCGAGATGAAACTTCCGCTTAGGCTCTATTGGGCCAAGTGCAGACGGCTCTATGGTTCAACTCCCCAGCTTCTGTGTACAACTCTGTGGACAAACACTCTTTTAGTAGAGAAATGACTGATATGGAGAGAGCTGCGAGCTGATTGCCTGAAAAATAGGCATTGTGGCCCACCGAATAGACCCCCAACATTTTGTGGCTTGACGGGTATTTCCACTGTTTTACTACAAGCCGTGGGATTTTTCCCCCGATCGATTGATTTGATGCTTGAAGCGGTAGTCTGAATGTGGGGTGTCGCACGGGAGAGCTGACTTATGCACAGCTTTTGAAATATTACTCAGGTGTCAAGAGAAAAAATTCATAGGATTTATGCTCTTTTGGTGAATTGGCGGCTGGCGGGGTGGGTCGATTGTGCTCATAGCTATACGTGTTCTCGATTTGAACAGAAAAGATTCCTGGAGGGAAGGTCGCTCAGCCTGGTTGCTCTTGAGAAGAGGTGGTAGTCTCGAACCATGTTTATGATGGTGTAACGGGGAGGGTATTTTTATGGCAATGTCTGCGGCACTGTCGGATGAAGAAGTGCAGGCTGGGTGGGCTACCCTAGCCGAGGAGGTCCGTACGGGGGTTTTGCTGACGCTCAGAAACGGACGGCCGTTTGGGTCGCACGTGCCCTATGTCTTTGGCGAGCAGTGGACGCGCGCCTATATTCATGTGAGTGGTTTGGCGTTGCATACTGGGCATTTGTTACAGGATGCCCGCGTCGGGCTGTTCGTCTCGGAGCCGGATCGGCCAGAGAAGAATCCCTCGGCCCTCCGGCGGATGAATCTTCAGGGTGAGGCGGTGTTGTTGCCTGCTGATGCACCGAATTACGCGGAAGTAAAAGAGCGGTATCTGGCGCGTTTCCCCCAGTCGGCCATGATGTTTGGTTTTGCGGACTTCTCACTCTGGGAATTACGGCTACAGGATGCGCATCTGGTTCTGGGATTCGGGCAGGCGTATCTTGCCGATGCGACCACTCCTCTGGCATGGACACATCAAAAGCCGGAGCAGAAGAAATAGCAGGATGCTGAAAAAGTCCGCCAGCCTGAAAACGCTGAACGGTGAGCAATGAACCATGGTCACTTCATCGTTCCGCGTTCATCGTTCAAAGTTTAGTTGTTCACTCGCTGCGGTCTTGCTGGACGGTCTTTTTGAGCATCCTGTGGGGAGTGATCTCTGGCGCTAGGGTTCGTTCTGGGCCGAAGCCCGGTAGGTGAAGTGCAGCGCGATGGCGCCAGCTGCGGCAATGAATAGGCCGGCGATAAAACGGGTTGAAAAGCTTAGTGGGTCGATGAAGCGGTGATAGAGGAGCGGCAACAGAAAAGAAGAGAGCAGGGCCAGGGCAAGGCCTAGCATATGCCGTTTGAGATAGATCGGTTCGCCCGGCTTACGTTTCATATTTGATGAGTCCCCTCAGGTCCTCCCTCCACTTTCTTCTCTCTTCTTCCTGAGGGTGGACTAGCATGGTCTCCCACTGCGCGTGTCCAACGAGGGTTTTCTGAGACCGCGCGTTGCACGAGCACAGGAGACCATCTCGTCCGCCCTCCTTCTTTTATTTCACCAGGAACGGTTTCGAGTTTTCTCCCGAGGCGGTGGTGACGGTAAGGAGCACCATGCCCTTCTTTCCGCCGCTTGGCACGGTCGTTGTGATGCTGTCGTTGGTCTGTTGAAACGTTGCTGGATGACCAGGGCCGAAGGAGACGCTCCGTAAGCAGGCGGCCTCGCCGAAGCTGGTTCCGGTGATGGTAACCTTGTCACCGGCCTTCCCTTCGTCGGGTGTGAGTTTGTCGAGCCTTGGCGCCTCACCGTAACAGGATTGGGCTTTCCCCGCCGTTTCAGCCGATGCGAATTTTTGGGCGGTCGCTTTTTTAGCGCTCGCGGTTGTCTGTGTCTGGGCAGACTTCTTGACG
>JANYAJ010000106.1 GCA_025361385.1 Nitrospira sp. | reverse complement strand
TACCGGCATGGCTCGATGTGCGCATTGTGGCGGGCCGATGACGATTGTCGGCCAGGATTACCACCGACGAAAAGGTCGCTTTTACGGGTGCAGTTACTACAAAACTCGTGGCTCTTCGATCTGCAAAAATTCACTGTTGGTCGGACAGGAGTTCCTCGATCAGATTGTCCTCAAGTCACTTCATGAAGCACTGACCGAGAAGATGCTGAAAGTTGCAGTCGAGAAGGCCCTCATGAAACATCGGGCAGGAGAGGGGGCGAAGCTCGATCGACGGAGCAGCATTGAACGCGAACTATCGCTGATTGTCGCAAAGAAGGAACATTTAGTTGACGCCATTGCAGACGGCGATAAAGATGCCGCCATCTTCGCGCGGCTCAAGGCAGAGGAAATTCGAAGGCAGCGACTGGTACAGGAACTCGCCGACATGCCGACGGCAGACGAGGTGTCGTCCATCGACGAAGTCCGGCTAAAACGTGAAATGAAAGCCCGATCGGCTGACACTCAAGCCCTCCTGGCCCGCCATATTTCCTCGGCAAGACGATTGCTGCGGGTCCTGATTGAGCAGCCGTTGCGTTGTGAAGCAGTACGAGAGGGAGATAGGAAGGAATATCGAATCACCGGAACTGGCAGCTATCTATCACTCTTGCCTGAGAAGTTTGCACCGCTCAGTACACCCCGCCCTAGCTGCTCCGTAGAAGCTGGTGTCCCCAACGGGATTTGAACCCGTGTTACTGCCTTGAAAGGGCAATGTCCTAGGCCAGGCTAGACGATGGGGACGAAACGGGATTCGCAAAACGAAGTGGATTCTTATCATACTTCCGACTCATGTGTCACTAGAGCCCGCCGAGGGCCAGGGAGCTGGTCGCGTTTCCGCTCCGAATTCGGTAGGATAAACTCTGCCGAGGGCGTTGAACCTTCACCCGGTAGAAACTCACGGAGCACGACTCATGACCAGACCCAGTTTCGTATCCTGTCCATCAATCCTGCTCGTCGCCTGCGGCCTGCTCGTTGCGAGTTGCGTCCACGATACCTACCAGGAAAGGGCGAACCTGATCAAGAATCATGCTGAGACGTTTTATGACAACCTGAAAACTAATCGCGTGGAATCCGCAATCCGAGCCAACGAGCAGATTGAAGCCATGGCAAGCCAGATGGGAGACACCGTCAAGAAACGAGCCGCCCAACAAGGCACGACGCATGTCGAGCGCGAATTTGCGTTGATGAAAACGGCCAATGAAGCCGCGGCCACAAACTGGCTCGCACTGGGCCAATACTTCGCCATCAAGCGCCAATACCCCCAAGCCCGCGCCACCTATCGACGCGTGATCGAGACCTATACGAATCCCACAGACCAGCCATATCGAGAACAGGCTCTGCGTGCCTTGAAAGATTTGGATATGCTCAACCCTCCCACGCCCGCCGCGACGAACCCGTGAACGGCAATCGTCGCCTGCGCCAATCCATGGAATTCATTTTCAGCGGGCTCCTGCTGCTCAGCTGGGGCTGTGGCCATCGAATTCATGTCACCCCTGCACCTCCAGCTGTGTCACCGACCATCATCGCTCAATCCCTCTCTGTCGTGGTCCCCTTTCTTGCCTTGGAAGGAGCCGACCATATGCCGGGCATCGCCTTGCTAGAGTGGCCGGCACAGGACCTACGCGCCGCCACGATTGATTACATTCAATCACGTCAGACCTTTGCCTCGGCAGGCGACAGACCGGCCGATCTTACCCTGACAGTCAAAGCCTGGCTGACGATGCGATCCCGCGGTAACTATCGCTACAGTCTGCGCTTGGAATCAGACCTTGGCCCATCGGACAAACCGCCGATCAAATCCTATTTGGTGGAAAAAGAAGCGATGGGATCGAGGGTCAGGTGGATCACGGCTTCAGATCAGAGCCCCATCGCAGAGGCTGTCCAAGCCGCGCTGGACGACCTGCTCACGCAGATTGAAGCCGATTACCTGTTATATCGAAAAGGACTGCGCTGAGGAGAGCGATAAGGAACTGAGGACGATTTACGCGCCAGAGTTTCTGGCGCGTGTGACCTGTTAGCAATCCGTTAGGAGGTCCGAGACCGTCGGTCGAAAAGACGCATCGCCAAACCTCCGGCCGCCAGGCCAGCAGCAAAGAGGACACCGATCATCCACAAGGACGGAACGCCCGTTCGCCTTGGCTCACGACGGCGAAGCTCACGATTGAGATTCGGCATATGGGATTCAGCTCCAAGCCATTCATCCTCAGACGAGCCGTTCGAGCCTTTCTTCACGGACATGGCTGTTCTTCCTTCACTCATCGTTTCCCTACTCCCTTACCAACAGATACCAACTTCGCACGAACAATAGCGCGATACATTCTAGGCGATACGTGAACGGGAAAAGTTGGCCCAGGCCGCATCGACCTGCGCGACCGGAGCCGCCTCGTATTCATGGCAATCCAAACGAAGCGAACGATCCCCGAACGACGCGTTCAAGTAATCGCAGTGGTGCGGCCGATCGGCATTATCATAGTGATTGGGGCGAAAATACTGACAGGACACACACATCCGTGCGACAGAAATCTCACCCTGCTCCTGGAGGCTGCGAATCACCTTCACCAGGGACGTAAGGAGAAGGACTTGCTCCGGTGACGAGAGGGTGTCCGTCGCCGTCGCCAGCCGATCCGGCATACCGGGAGAAGGAGTACAGGACCGATTCCCTTTGGCCGTCAATTGTGCCGTGACCACGCGCCCATCGCTCGTATCTCGCCGCCGCCGGACCAATTGCTTTCGCTCGAGCGTCGCAATGACCTCCGACGCAGTGGGAAGCCGGACGGCTAATTCATTGGCCACAGTCGAGACGGTCGCGCGCTGGCCTGGCTTGGACCGAAGAAGGGTGAGGACCTGCCGCTGCAAGGGGCCGAGACCCGCTCGACCTTCACGTCGCCATGTCCGGCTTTTCATCGCCAGCCCAATCTTCTCCAGCCCGGCCACTAGCTGAGTGGTCATTGCAACCGCATCCTGCAATGACGATGACTTCTTCCCGCTATTGATCACGCGCAATTCAGCCATGGGAGCACCTCCTTAAATACCAGTATTCCAAAAGTGTAGTGTCCACGCTATAGCCACGTCAAGGTTTTGCGGATCCAACTGACCAGCCCCCACCATGAGCGGGGGAACACACACGTGATCGGACAAAGCCCATCGATCTGCAAAATGGAGCCGCAATTTGAACGGCGGTACCGATAGACAAACAAGCTGCAGCAACAACTGCCAACCGAGAACATCGGGCAAGACCCGACAGAAGAACTGGCGACTCTCAAATATAGATATGCGGCGGCACCTCTCTATCGATGACCGTCGAGTGAGTTGCCAACCATATGCGTGAGCCAAGTGAGCCCTGTCTACTCGACGGTCACAACAATCTCATGTAGCCCGGTCGCACCCTCCGGAGCAGGATCTTGCTCGATCACCGTTTGAATCTTTCTAGATCCATCGGTCGCGCGAACAACCAGCGCGTAACGGCCCGGCGCCGGCACCGCCCATGGATAACGCCAGAAGCGCCAGGCCGCGTGGGTAGTCGGCGGATCAAGGATGGCGGCCATCCATTGCTCACCACCATCGACGCTGCCTTTCCCTCACATTTACAAACCTTCCTGGGGCAGGCAGGAAGTCGGAGAAGAAGACTTACTCTTACAAAAATGCATCCGGAGAGGAAAGTCTCCCGTAGTGAGTGGTAAGGTATAATCGTCATTCTGCTCAGTTCACACAAGGAGGTTGTTATGCATGTGATGGGACGTATTGGATTCATAGGATTGGGAATTGCGCTGGTGGGTGCGCTCAGTGGAGCACCGGTTTTTGCAGCAGATTCTTCGTCTCGTCGAAGCGCAGCTTCTGACGTCGGTAGGGCTCCGTACGCTCTCGCCTGCCGATGGCCGCTATCGGCCCCGCTATGAAGGAGGAGTGATGGAGCGCGACGGCGCCTATCACCAGG